>CAMOVW010000155.1 GCA_946627725.1 uncultured Clostridia bacterium | reverse complement strand
CTGTGATTCTCGCTATACGCTATACGCTCAATGCTCAACGCTAAACTGCAATTTCTCCCTTTCATCATACCACAAAAAAAATTGCCGTTCAACCGTGAAAATCACAATAAAACTATGGAAATCGCTGAATCTATATGATATACTGTAAATTAAAGTAATTTTAAATGGGAGAAAATCAGATTATGAAAAAAGAAACCGTTCGGATCGGCGTTGTCGGGCTCGGCGGAAGAGGCTCCGGGATGCTGGGTCTGCTGGCCGAGGTGCCGGGCGTGATCTGCCCCGCGGTGTGCGACAGAGTACCGGAACGCGCTGCGCACGGCGTGGAAGTGGTAAAGGAATGCGACGGCTACGCCGGATATGAGGTGCGCTCTTACACCGACTATAAAGAGATGTTTGCAAAAGAGACGCTGGACGCGGTGATGATCAGCACCACGTGGATTACCCACGCCGAGATCGCCGTGGCCGCCATGCGGGCAGGTATGCACGCCGCCATAGAGGTTGGGGGCGCGGCCAGTATAGAGGAATGCTGGCAGATGGTAAGGGCCAGCGAAGAGACCGGCAAATTCTGCATGCTGCTGGAAAACTGCTGTTACGACCGCAAAGAGATGGCGCTGTTCAAGATGGTGAAAGAGGGCCTCTTCGGCGAGGTGGTGCACTGCGAGGGCGGTTACCGGCACGACCTCAGGGATGAGATCAGCCTCGGGCGCGAGAACATCCACGGCCGCCTGTATAACTTCCAGAACCGGAACGGCGAGCTCTACCCCACCCATCAGCTGGGCCCGATCTGCAAGCTGCTGGATATCAACCGCAAAAACCGGATGCTCACCGTTTGCAGCGTGGCAAGCAAGGCCGTGGGCCTGCGGGAGTGGAACAAAAAGAACAAGGGCGAGGATTACGATCTGAGTTCATATCCCTTTACCCAGGGCGATATCGTTACCAGCATCATCAAATGCGCCCACGGCGAGACCATTGTGCTCACCCACGACTGCAGCCTGCCCCGCCCCTACTGCCGCGATTACGTAATACAGGGCACAAAGGGCATCTTTAAGGAGGCCACCGAGCGGGAGCTGCGCATTGCGCTGGAGGGCGTTACCGAAAACACCCACACCTTTGAGGATTTCAATAACTACATAGAGAAGTATGAGCATCCCCTGTGGCGGGAATACCGCACCGACGGCGTAAAGGCGGGCCACGGCGGTATGGACTGGCTTGTGCTGTGCGCCTTTGCCGAAGCCGTGCAGGAGGACGCCGAACCCCCCATAGACGTATACGATACCGCGGCGTGGATGGCGATCACCTGCCTTTCGGAGCAGAGCGTGGCCATGGGCGGCATGCCGGTGCCGATACCGGATTTCACCAACGGCAAATGGATCGACCGCGCGCCCTTCCGGCGCTCAAAGTTCTGCGTGAACGCGGTTTGTGAAGAATACTTTGACAATACGGAGGAAGCGAAATGAGCAAGTATTACATCGGCGTGGACGGCGGCGGCACCAAAACCCAATACGCCCTGTTTGACGAGAAGAAAAATATGCTCTCCACGGTAAAAACCGAGGGTACCAACCACGAGAACATGGAGGGCGGCATCCCGGCGGCGGCAAAAATCATTGTGAGCGGCGTAAAGGAGCTGCTGATGAACAACGCACTGATGCAGCAGGACGTGACCTTTGTGCTGATGGCGCTGGCGGGCATGGACCACCCCTATCAGGAAGAAGCCATGGCAAAGGCCCTGAAAAAGGCGGGGCTGAAGATCCCCTTCGCCCTGTATAACGACGGCTTTATCGTTGTAAAAGCCGGGGCCTCCGGCAAGAGCGGCATCGGCTACAACTGCGGCACCGGCACCTGCTGCAACTCCATAGACGACGACGGCCACCTGCTGCAGATCGGCGGGTTCGGCATCCTCTCCGGCGACGTGGGCGGCGGCGTATGGATCGCGGGGCAGGCCTTTCAGCTGGCCTATAATCAGGTGTGCCTGGGCGGGGAGAAAACCCTGTGCGCCGATAAAATGGCGGAAAAGTTCAATATGGAGCTCACCCGGGATAACCTTCTCTCGCTGATCCCCCGCTACGAGCAGGAGGACCGCGCCTTTATCCACGATATGATCGACGTGTTCTTCGAGAGCCTTGCGGAAGGGGATAAAGAGGTGGCCCGCGTATCGGATCTGATGGCCCGCCGCGGCGCGGAGTTCATTGCCGGGCACATCCGCAAGCAGCGCTTTACGGGCGAGGTGATCGAGGTGATCCTCTCCGGTTCCATGCACACCAAGCTGGTATCGGACGCCTACATCGCGCAGATGAAAGCATACACCGAGGCCCTCACCGGCCGCAAATGCGATTTCAAACGCCTCACCGTACCGCCGGTGACCGGGGCGATCAATTGGATGTTGGAGGATTAAAAATGAAAGAGATTAATGTAACCGTGATCGGTTCCGGCAGCACTTACTGCCCGGAGCTGGTGGACGGATTTCTGAAACGGCAGAACAGCCTGAAATTAAAGCGCCTTGTGCTGATGGATATCGACGAGCGCAAGCGGAACATTGTGGGCAGCCTGTGCATCCGCATGCTGAAAAAAGCAGGGCTGGATACCGAGGTGGTGCTCACGGACGACCTTGACGCGGCCCTGCCGGGGGCGGACTTTGTGGTGACGCAGATCCGCGTGGGCAAGCTGCCCGCAAGATATCTGGATGAATCCATCCCCGTGAAATACGACCTGATCGGGCAGGAGACCACCGGCATCGGCGGTATGTTCAAGGCCCTGCGCACCATCCCCGTGATGGCGGAGATCTGCAAAAAGATCGAAACCTATTGCCCGGACGCATGGCTGATCAACTTTACGAACCCCAGCGGCATCATCACCGATTTCGTGCTGAACCACACCAAGGTGAAATGCATGGGCCTGTGCAACGTGCCCATCGATATGCTGGACGACATCAAAGAAAACCTGGGGCAGGACGTGGATATCACCTATCTGGGCCTGAACCACCTGAGCTGGATCACCAGCGTGAAGCGGAACGGCGAAGAGCTGATCGGCAGCCTGTTTCAGGAGGGCTTCGCCCCCCGCGTGATGGCGAACATTGTGGACGACGGCTTCGATCTGGATTGCCTGAAGGCCTGCGGCGGCTGGCCCAGCTCTTATCTGCAGTACTTCTATAACCGGGACGCAAAGCTGCGGCATCTGAAAGAGGACAAAAAGACCCGCGCCCGGGTGTGCATGGAGATCGAAGAGCAGCTTCTGAAAATGTATCAGGATGAAGAGCTCTGCGTAAAGCCCGCGCTGCTGGATAAGCGCGGCGGCCATAAATACTCCCTTGCCGCCTGCTCCCTGATCGACGCCATCGCCAACGATACCGGCGACGTGCACGTGGTGAACATACTTAACAACGGCACCCTGCCCTTTATGCAGGATAACGACGTAGTGGAGATCGCCGCAAAAATCGGCGCGAAGGGCGCAGAGCCGGTACAGATCGGCCCCCACTGGAACCGCCATATCATCAGCCTGATGACAAGCATCAAGGCCTACGAAAAGTATACCATCGAAACCGCCCTTACCGGCAGCGACCTTGCCGCCTACAACGCCATGATGGTGCACCCCCTGATCGGCGACTTTGCCCGCAGCCGCGCCTGCTACGAAGAACTGAAAGACGCCCACCGGGAGTTTCTGCCTGAATTTTTAGGGAAATGAATATGAAACAGTATCGTTTGGAACCGAAAAGCGCCCCACAGATCTTTACCGAAAAATACACTGCCCATGCCCTTGCCGCCGCCACGGCGGCAAATTGCTGCGCCCGCACTGACGCGGGGCGGCTGTACGTGGGTACGGATAAGGGCGTTCTGCTGTATGAAAACGCCCGGTTCACCCGGCTGAGCGGCATAGACGGTGAAGTGACCGCCCTGTGCCCGCTGCCCGACGGCAGAATCGCCGCCGCCGCGGGGGAAGAGATCTATGCGATTTCGGGCGAAACGCTCTCGCCGCTGCAAACCCTGAACGGCCCCGTGCGCGAGCTGGGGCGGGCCGGGGAAAATGCCTATGCCCTCACCCCGGGAACCCTGTATAAATTCGACGGCGCCCTCTTTCAGTGGGAGCAGGATATCGATTTCGATTCCGCCGTATGCATGGCGCCCACCCCGGGCAAAACCGTTTACGTATCCACGCCGCAGGCCATGCTGCGCCTGATGGCAAAGCGCACCCGCTTCGGTATGATGCGCCCGAATATGACCCGCACCCCGCAGATGCGCGTCAACCGCATGGCTGCGGACGCCTTCGATACGGTTTGGTGCGGCGCCGAAAACGGCGTTTGGGTGTTCGACGGCAAAAGCGAATGGATCCCGCCCGAAGCGCTTACGGGCTTTCCGCAGTGCAATATTACAGCCGTGGCCCTCGGTAAAAAGAATATTTACGTGGGCACAGAGGCGGGCTTATATATCGTATCCGGCGAGCATACCCGTTTTTACGGCGCGGGACGCTACCTGACCGGCGCCCGCGTGCGGGCCGTTTTGCCGAACGACGCCGAGGATGAGATCGTTGTGTGCGCAGACGGCGGCGTGAGCATTCTCCGCTTCAAACAAATGACGCTGGCGGAGAAGGACGCTTATTTTGAGAGCATCGGCCCGCTGTTCAACCGCGAGAATTATTATACGGACCGCTGCGGCCTCGTGAACGGCGATCTTGCCTCCGGCTGCCCCGGCATTACGGATAACGACGGGCTGTATACCTCCGATTTTGTGGCGTATCAGAGCATGAAATATGCGGTCACCGGCGACGAAACCGCCCGTGAAAAGGCCCGCGCCTCCATGCAGGCGCTGCTGAAGCTTCAGCGGGTGACCGGCATAACCGGCTTTCCCGCCCGCGCTTACCGCCGCCCCGGCGAGGACCGCTTCGGAGACGGGGATATCGAATGGCATCTGACCTCGGACGAGACCGGCCCGCTGGAATGGAAGGGCGAAACCAGCAGCGACGAGCTGGTGGGGCATTATTTCGCCGGCTGCTGGTACTTTGACCTGTGCGCCACGGCGGAGGAAAAAGCCGAACTGGCCGAGGCCTACCGCGCCATTACGGACCATATATTATCACACGGCTATACCCTGTGCGACGCGGACGGCGCACCCACCTCCTGGGCACACTTCGGCCCGGAGGAACTGAACCACGACGACGCCTGGTGCTGGGAAAAGGGCGTAAATTCGCTGGAACTTTTGAGCTTTCTGCGCATCACCCACCACATGACCGGCGACGAGACCTACCTGAACGAGCAAAAACGGCTGCTGATGAACAGCCATTACGCCATGAATCTTCTGGCCTATAAAAAGGACGACGCCCACTCCAGCGTGATCGACGACCGCCTTACCATGTATATCGTGACCCACCTGCTGCGGCTGGAAACGGACGAGACCCTGCTGCGGTACGTGCGCCTTGGCCTGAGGCGGCACTACGAATATATCAAAGACAACCACATGCCCTATTTCAGCTTCGTATTCGCCCTTGCCAACGGCGGCCATACGGATCTGGACGAGGCGGTGCGTGTACTGGAGGAATACCCCATAGATCCCCGCTATTACAAAATGACAAACCTCGGCCGCCCGGACGTGACGCTGGACGAGCGCGTAGCCGAATTTGCCGAAAGCGACCACCTGAAACACCCCATCCCCGCCTCCGAGCGCGTCCCCGGAACCCTGCACAGCGCCGCCCGCGAACTCAGCTGCCATACCGACAACCGCGCCCAGTCCCCCTGCTCCTGGCAGGTGGCGTATTGGTTCGGGAGGTACTTGGGCGTGATATAAAAGGGACAGAAAATTGCAGTTTGGCGATGCAAGCGTTGAGCATAGAGCGTTGAGCGTTGAGCAAATCACAGCGCGGGATTGGCTGTTCGTGTTATTGCAACGAATCAAAATGCCTGAAAATCAAAGGGGAATTCCGGCTGTACATGATGTTCAGAAAAACCTTTTCCCAACTTTTGTAACTGGCTCAATGCTCAATGCTTCTCGTCAAATTATAATTTATCATTCCCACTCCGTTTCCCGCATATACATTCCCCGGAGGCGATCATATGCTTTGTACGGTGGAACAGCTCAGCATGAAAGAAGTGATCAGCGTTGATACCGCCGCCCGGGTGGGCATGGTGGCGGACGTGGAATTCGATATGGATACCGGCGAAATGGTGCACCTGTGCGTGACCCGGAGCGGTGGATTTTTTAAACCGAAACCGCCCGTAAAGATCTGCCGCAAGGATATCGTAATGATCGGCGCCGAAACGGTGCTGGTGAAAAACGTCCCCACGCCCCCGCCCCAGGGCGGGAAAAGAGCGCTGCTCGGATTTTTAAAATAAGATTATAATTCGTTTATTACACCTTTTCCCGTAAAAAACCAAAAGAAAGGAGCCCCATATGCTCAACGAACCGCAAATCGAACGGCTGCTCGGTAAAATGAACCGCTTTGCAGACGATATCGAACCTATGATCTTTTGCAAGGCAGGCGAATTGCAAAATCTGGAATACGCCTGCACCAAAACGCCTTACGACAGCCTTCCCTCTCTGCCCTTCGCCCCCGCAACCCCCGGCGTTACCTGGCAGGGGGAGGGCGCTTACTGCTGGTTCCGGGGCGAATATACCCCCACGGCGGAGCTTGCCGGCAAGGCGCTGTTTGTACGCCCCCATATCGGCGGATACGAAGCGCTGCTGTTTGTGGACGGCAAAGCCTTCGGCACCTTCAACACCAAGATCGTATACACCGGCCACGGCAACCACTACTGCGATCTGATTGTGAAAGAGGCCGTACCCGGCAAAAAGATCGACGTGGCCATGGAATACTACGCCGGGCACAAATACGCCGGCTGCCACCCGGGGGATACCTTTACGAACAACCCCTTTGTGTACGCCTGTTCCGGCGCGGATATCTGCGTAAAGGATTATGAGATCCAGGAGTTCTATTTCGATCTGAAAACCGTATTGAGCCTCTATCGGGGCCTGGGAGACGGCTTCCGCCGCGGGGAACTGGCGGACGCGCTCTATGAACTGTATAAAACCGTGTACATTACGGTAGACGACACCCCCGAAGATGCGCTGCGGGATTCCATCCGCCGGGGCGCGCCCATCCTGAAGGCCGTGCTGGGCGAAACAAACGGCGCGGGGGCAGGTCACGCCGCCATCATCGGCCATTCCCATATGGATACCGCCTGGCTCTGGCACATGGGCGAAACCGTGAAGAAGTGCGCCCGCACCTACTCCAACCAGTTGGCGCTGATGGAGGAATATCCCGAATATAAGTTTGTGCAGTCTTCCGCCTGCCACGGCGATTTCATTCTGCGCCATTATCCGGAGCTGTTTGAGCGCATCAAGGCTGCGGTTGCCGCAGGGCGGTACGAGCCCAACGGCGGCGTATGGGTGGAGTGCGACTGCAACATCACCTCCGGCGAGAGCATGGTGCGCCAGTTTTTGTGGGGCCAGCGCTTTACCCGCAAGCATTTCAACTACACCTCCAACTGCTTCTGGCTGCCGGATACCTTCGGCTACAGCGCCGCCATCCCCCAGATCATGAAGGGCTGCGGCGTGGATTATTTCCTTACCACCAAAATCAGCTGGAACGATACCAACCGGTTCCCCTACGATACCTTCTACTGGCAGGGCATCGACGGCACAAAGGTGTTTACCCACTTCAACACCACCCACCACTGGGCGGACGCCGAGGATATCTTCTCCCGCATCTGCAGCAAGGACGAGGGCCTCAAGCAGCGCACCGTCACCAACAAGCGGATGCTGACCTTCGGCTACGGAGACGGGGGCGGCGGACCGCAGTTTGAGATGATCGAGCTGGCGCGCCGCTGCAAGGACAACGCCGGGATCCCCAAGACGGAATACAAGCGCGTGGGCGATTTCATGCAGGAGCTGGAGCGCGACTGCTTTGAGCCCAACACCTACCGGGGCGAGCTGTATCTGGAGCTGCACCGGGGCACGCTGACCAACCAGCACAC
>CAMOVW010000154.1 GCA_946627725.1 uncultured Clostridia bacterium | reverse complement strand
CAAAGAAACCGATCACATAGGCGGCGATCTCAATCAGCGCAAGGTACAGGCCCTGCCATACCATATCGAATCCGGCGCCGCCGGAGAAGATACCGTCGGTGGTAGCGCGGGGCTTGCGGCGCATCAGATCGCCTTCCGCCTTTTCCATACCAAGCGCCAGACCGGGAAGGGAGTCCGTTACCATGTTCACCCAAAGCAGGTGTACGGGGGAGAGGATCGTGAAGTTGAGAATGGAGGCCACAAACATAATGATGACCTCGCTCATGTTGGTAGAGAGCTGGAACTGCAGCACTTTGCATACGTTATCGTAGATCTTGCGGCCTTCTTCCACCGCGTTTACGATGGTTGCAAAGTTATCGTCCGCAAGCACCATGTCTGCGGCGCCCTTGGTAACGTCGGTGCCTGTGATGCCCATGCCGATACCGATATCGGCGGCCTTGATGCTGGGCGCGTCGTTCACGCCGTCGCCGGTCATGGCGGTAACCATGCCGCGGGCCTTCCATGCCTTTACGATACGGGTCTTGTGCTCGGGCTGTACGCGGGCGTATACGGAATACTTAACAACTTCTTCCTTCAGCTCTTCATCGCTGAATTTATCCAGCTCCGCGCCCATAATGGCCTGAGAAGCGTCGCTGATGATGCCCAGCTCTTTACCGATGGCCACTGCGGTATCCTTGTGGTCGCCGGTGATCATGATCGGTACGATGCCCGCGCCGCGGCACTCTTCGATGGCGGCCTTTACTTCGGGGCGAACGGGGTCGATCATACCGGTAAGGCCTACAAACACCAGTTCTTTTTCCAGATTTTCGGCTTCAAAATCCGCCGGTACGCCTGCATACGCGCGCATGGAAAGGGCCAGCACACGCAGGGCTTTATCGGCCATGGCCTTGTTGCCGGCAAGAATCTTCGCTTTGAGCTCGGCGGTCATCGGAACGATCTTGCCGCCTACCAGCGCGGTGGCGCAGCGCTTCAGAATCTCATCCGGCGCGCCTTTGGTATACTGAATAATACCGTTGGCGGTTTTGTGTACCGTACTCATCATCTTACGGCCGGAATCGAAGGGCGCCTCGCCGATGCGGGGATTCTCTTCCACAAGGGCGCCTTTCGGCATACCCAGCTTGTTTGCGTAGTTTACCAGCGCGGCCTCGGTGGGCTCGCCCACGGCGTTGCCGGTTTCATCCAGATTCGCGTCGGAGCACAGCGCCATGCCCATGGCCAGCAGCTTTTCGTCGTCGCCGTAGTGATCCACCACGGTCATCTTATTCTGGGTGAGGGTACCGGTTTTATCGGAGCAGATGATCTGGGTGCAGCCCAGCGTTTCCACTGCGGTAAGCTTGCGGATCAGCGCCTGCCGTTTGCTCATAGCGGTAACGCCGATGGAAAGGATGATGGTAACCACGGCGGGCAGGCCCTCGGGGATGGCTGCCACAGCCAGCGCGATGGCGGTAATAAATGTAGAAAGCGCTGCGTCGCCGAAGTGACCCCAGGTAAAACCGGTTTTGCTGGTGAGCAGTGATTCCGCAAGCCCTACCACAAACACCAGCACGCTGATGCCGATCACGAGCTTGGTGAGGAACTTGGAAAGCTCCGCCATCTTGATCTGCAGCGGGGTCTGTTCATCATCCGCCTGGGCAAGCGCGTCGGCGATCTTACCCATTTCGGTATCCATACCGGTGCCGGTGATCACTGCCTTGCCGCGGCCGTAAACAACGGTAGAACCGGAATACAGCATGTTCTTGCGGTCGCCCAGCGTGATATCGTCGCCGCCTTTTTTCAGCATCAGCGTTTCGATCATTTTCGTAACGGGCACGCTTTCGCCGGTCAGAGCGGCCTCCTCCACTTTCATGGAGAAGCTTTCCAGAATACGGCAATCCGCGGGTACGGCGTCGCCGGCTTCCAGCACGATCACGTCGCCCACAACAAGATCTTCGCTCTTAACGGTTTCAATCCTGCCGTCGCGGATCACGTGTGAGGTGGCGGCCGTCATCTGCATCAGCGCTTCCATAGCGGCCTCTGCCTTGCTCTCCTGCACCAGACTCATGATGGTGTTGATGATCACCACCACAAGAATGATCAGCACGTCGGCAAAATCGGTGAGGGAGGGTTTTCCTCCGGCCTCAACCACGGCCACCACAGCCTGAATCAGAGCGGCGATCAGCAGCATGATGATCATGGGATCGCCCAGCGCGGATAAAACTTTTTTGAACAGGCTGTCTTTTTCGGCTTCGGCCAGCTTGTTTTTGCCGTTTTCCGCAAGGCGCTTCGCCGCTTCGGCGGAGGTAAGACCGTTATCGGTACTCTTAACCTCTTTCAATACGGCGGATGTGTCTTCGAGATAGTACTTCATTGACTTCATCCTTTCTTTTTTCAGGGAATAAAACCTATGAATGGTAATGAACAAAAAAGACCCTTGACCGTAGAGCCCGGTCAAAGGTCTTGCTTCCAAAAAGGATCGGGCTGGCTGCCAGGCGTCGCTTCGCCGGTTGTTGACAGACAACTCAGACGGAAATTCCCCGTCCTTAAGCTACTCCCCTTCAATTGTTTTCATCTTACCACAGCAGGGAAAAAAAGTCAAGAAGAATTTTTCTTACTTCTTTATCCACGTCACCGGCGAGAGGGCCAGCAGCAGGGGGAAGATCTCAAGCCGGCCCAGCAGCATGGCGGCGGAAAGCACCAGCTTCGAGAAATCCGAAAACGCCGCGTAGTTCTGCGCCGGTCCTGCCGCGCCGAAGGCGGGGCCGATATTGTTGAAGCACGCCACTGTGGCGGAAACGGCGGTCTCCAGATTGAACTTATCGAGGCAGATCAGCAGAAAGCAGCCGCCGGTGATGATGCAGTAGATCACAAAATAGGTGAGGGTGTTGCTGATCACGTCCTCATCCAGGGTTTTACCCTCCAGCCGCAGCACGGTCACGCTGCGGGGGTGCAGCATTTTCGTAAATTCCCGGTGGATGGCTTTCAGCAATATCAGCACGCGGGATATTTTCAGCCCGCCGGCAGTGGAACCGGCGCATGCGCCTATCAGCATCAGAAACAGCAGCACCGCTTTGCTCAGCCCCGGCCAGCGGTCGAAATCCGCGGTGGAAAAGCCCGTGGTGGTCATCACGCTGCTCACCTGAAAAGCCGATTGCCGTATCAGCTCCGACGTGCTGTGGTAGATCCCCCGCAGATTCAGCGCGATCACCGCGGTGGCGGAAATAAAGATGCCGCCGTAAGCCCAGAGCTCGCCGCTGGAGCGCACCGCGCGGAAATTGCGCATCAACAGCAGAAAATAGATGTTGAAATTGATGCCGAACAGCAGCATAAATACGGTGATCACCCACTGCAGATAGGGGGAATACCCGGCCACGCTGTCATTTTTTATACCGAAGCCGCCGGTGCCCGCGGTTGCCATGGCGTGAACGGAAGCGTCGAAAAGGCTCATGCCGCCGACCTTCAGAAAAATGATCTCCAGCAGCGTAAGGGCGATATAGATCATATAAAGGATCTTGGCCGTTTCCCTCGCCTTCGGGGCCAGCTTGCCCACAATGGGGCCGGGCATTTCCGCCCGCATAATGTGAATGGGCCGGTCGCTGATGTTTACAATGGCCATAAAGAAAACCAGTATGCCCATGCCGCCCAGCCAGTGGGTCAGGCTGCGCCAGAAAAGCAGACCCCTGCTCATACGCTCCACGTCCCGCAGTATGGAGGCGCCCGTGGTGGTAAATCCGCTCACCGTTTCAAAGAGCGCGTCCACAAACCGGGGAATCTCGCCGGAGAGCACAAAGGGCACGGCGCCCAGTATGCTCATCAGCACCCACGTAAGGGCCACGATCACAAAGCCCTCTTTGGCGTAAATGGTTTTGTTCTCGGGGTGGATCAGCCACCCGGCAAGAAAAGCGAAGGCCAGCGCCGCCGCGGCGCAGATCACAAAGCTCCATGCGCAGGGCTCCCGGTAAAAGAAGGAGATCGCTGCCGGCAGCAGCATCACCAATGCCTGCACTTTTATGATCTGCATCGGCATATATAAGATCATTCGTCTGTTCATAAATCGATGCCAACCTTATTTTATGATATCCGAAAGCGTCCGGTAGTGGTGCCCTGCCGAAATCACGATCACGCTGTCGCCGGGCAGAATGCAGTCGCTGCCGGCGGGGATGATGGTTTTGCGGTCCCGCACGATACCGGCGATCAGGGTGTTCTTTTTCAGCTGCAGATCCTTCAGCGGTATCTCTTTGCCCCTGAAATCCGCGCTCACCATAAATTCCAGCGCCTCCGCCTTGTCGCCTGCCACACGGTACAGCGTTTCGATCTTGCTTCCCGCGGTGGTGTCCATCGCTCTTACGTAGCGGGTCACAAGGTCGGTAACAGCTTTGGTAGGCGATATCACGCAATCCAAACCCAGCCGCGCCGCAATGCGCGAAAGCTCTTCGCTGTTCACCTTTGAGATCACCGTGGGCACCCCTATGGAAGAGGCGAACACCGAAAGCAGAATGTTCTCTTCGTCGGTGCCGGTCAGCGCGATGAATGCGTCCATGGAGCGTATGCCCTCTTCGTAAAGCAGTTCCTGGTGGGTACCGTCCCCGTGCACCACCGAAATGGATGGCAGCAGCGCGGCGATATCGCGGCAGCGGGCTGCGTCTTTATCGATGATTTTTACGGAGTTCCCGATAAACGAAAGTTTTTTCGCTAGATAATAGGCGGCTCTGCTCCCGCCCATGATCATAATGCTGCGGGCCTGCTTCTGCAGCAGATCGAATTTTTTCAGCAGCTTCTGAATATCGGCGGGGGAGGATACGATCCCTACGGTATCGCCGGCGCGCAGCACAAAACTGCCGTCCGGGATATAAACTTCGTCGCCCCGTTCCACGGTGCACACCAAAAACGGCACCTTATACCGCTTGCGGATCTCCGAAAGGCTCATTTCCAGCAGCGGTGAATTGGGCTTGAGCTTGATCTGTATCATCTCAATGTTGCGGTTTGAGAAGGTTTCGATCTGCATGGCGGAGGGCAGCTTCAGAATGTTGAACATCTGCTGCGCCGCCATTTGATCCGGATTCAGCGTCATGGAAAGGTTCAGCGTCTGTTTGATAAAGGTATTGCTCTGATCGTTGTAATCGGTATTGCGTATGCGGGCTATGGTATGCTTCGCCCCCAGATGGCGCGCAAAGAAGCAGGCGAGCATATTCAGCTCGTCCGAGGCGGTAAAGGCGATAAACAGATCCGCCTTGCCCACGTTGGCCTCCTCAAGTACGTCCGAATCCGCGGCGTTGCCGCAGATGCCCTGTACGTCAAAGTTATTGATCAGGTCGTTTGCTTTTCGGGGGATCGAATCGATCACGGTGATATCGTGGCCTTCCTTTACCAGGATCCGTGTGAGGGCTGTTCCCATTTTTCCGCAGCCGGCAATAATAATGTTCATAATACGCTCCGATCTGGAAATAGATGTTAATATTATATTCTCTTTCTTCAAAATTGTAAAGTAAATTCCCATAAAAGATAATATTTTGCGATTTTGAAAAAAGTGTTGAAAAAAGAATGTGATTGCATTATAATAAACTATATAAATTATAAGGAGAGCGTTCTGAAAATGAAAAGAAGTGTTCTGAAATCCGCGCTTGCTCTGCTGCTCGCGGTAATCTCTGTTTTTTCCGTATGCAGCGTCGCGTTTGCCGCAACAGAGAATTATCCCATTATCTACATCTACGGTCGCAGCTGGCTGTATAATAATATCAGTACCGATTCCCCCACGCCCATCCGCTATTCTACTGACGAGGCGCTTACAAATCTTGTGAAACAGGCCGTGCCCTATGCCGCCCGCGCCGTGATTTCCGGCGAATGGGATGCGTATAACAACAAGGTATACGATATGCTGATGAACCTGTTCGAGGGTTTCCCGCTGGATGAAAACGGCGAGGTGACCAACGACAGCGGTGTGCTCTTCACCTGGAACGAGAAGGATATCCCCGCCAACTATATGAACAGCAACCTCAGCACCTATAAGTATGAATACGACGCGCGCCTTTCCCCGTTGGAGATTGCTGTGGACCTCAACCGTTATATCGAGGCGGTAAAGCGCGTTACCGGCCGCAGTAAGGTGAGCCTTGTGGGCAGATGCCTCGGAGCAAACGTGATGTTCGCCTATCTTTACAAGTATCAGGAAAAGCTCAATTATTCCGGCGTCGACAGCGTGGTGCTGTACGACAGCTCCCTTTACGGCGTGGATATGCTTGACGCCGCCATGAGCGGCAAGATCAAGGCGGATGCCACCGCCATCGGCAACTTCCTGAAAACCTACGATCCGAACGTCGAAAATGAAAATCTTGCCACTGTGCTTGCGCTTTCTCTCACCATGCTCAAAACCTCCTACGGCATGAGCATCTCCGCCAGCTTTGTGGATAACTTCTATTCCCACATCAAAGACGGCCTTGTGAAGCGCTTTATGAAGAGCACCTATGCCACCGCTCCCGGATTCTGGAGCATGGTTTACAATAATTTTGACGACGCAAAGGAATTTCTTTTCGACGAGCCCGGCGACGCCGTGAAGTATTCAGTGATCATCAGAAAAATCAACGAATACCGCCATGCCGTACAGGAGCGCGTTCCCACCATGATCAACAATATGCGCAAAAAGGGCGTTCATGTAAGCATGGTATGCAAATACGGTTTTCAGGGCTATCCGCTGTATGAAGACTGCAACAAGCTTTCCGATAACACCGCCGCTCTCTGGCGTCAGAGCATCGGCGCAACCTGCTCCGATATCAATTCCACCCTCGGCAAATCCTACATTGCCGCCCGCAACAGAGACGAAGTTGGCTTTATGATTTCTCCGGATGAGCAGGTTGACGCCTACACCGGCCTGCTGCCTTACAACACTTGGTATATCAAGAACTACGTGCATAACCAGTTCGTGGGCTGTGTGGAGCCGCTGATCTTCGCCATCTGCAGAAATAAGATCGACGTGAATTCCAACAGCAAATGGCCGCAATACCTGCTGCTTCAGAACGGAGGCAAGTCCGTTGTGCCGCTCACTGCCGAGAATGGCGATCCCAACGGCAACATCGAGCACGACGGCGACAGCACCCCCACCATGAACTTTCTGCAGCGTTTTATCGCGTTCTTCCGCAATATCGTCGCCTTTATCCGTAATCTGCTCGGCCTGTAATGATTACGTTTCTGCAAAGTAAAAATGAACTCCGTACCGTTTCCGGCGCGGAGTTTTTTGATCTTCACGGTTTGGCGTGATCGCTGTAATCTGAACTTTCCACGATTCCATAAAAAAACCGTTCTTTTCGGTTACTCTTTGCTTTCCTTCTTCTTTCTGTCGTACCTGAAAAAGGCAACGGCGATGCTGCCCAGCGTAAAGGTCTCGTTGCAGGCCCCGGCGATGGAATGCAGAAAAACGTTATAGATCAGCCAGCACACGCAAACCGGTATCGTAAGCATGCGCAGCTTTTTCGTATCCGTCTGCCAATTGGCAAGGGAGGCGAAAACGGAGGCGACGCCCGGCAGCAGACTCCAGAATCCGTCCCACGTTACGGCGGTAAGCACGGCTGCGGCAATGCAGAACACCGCCGGTATCGCGCCGCTCTGCGCCCATTTCTTATCCCGCCTGCTGTATACCCACGCCCTGATCACGTTGATCACGTTCATCACGATGGGGGTGATTTTTCCCAGCGCCGCGTAGTGCAGGCACCATACCGCCGCCACCGCCATCAGCAGCAGGTTCACGGTTTTCTGTTTGTTGAACTGATAAGTAAGTATCGCCAGCCCCATGGCGGTAAAGCCGAAAATCTGCGCGATGATATAGGAATGCGCCGTAAAAAATTCGATCATGCTCCTGCCCCCTCTTTTTCTTTGAAAAGTATACCATATCTTCGCCCGATTGCAAGTTTTTTCTTCAGCGGCGCATAAAAAAGTTTCGAAACGGAAAAGCGAGGGAGGGAGAACAAATTATAATTTGTCGCGTACTTTGCGCGATAAACGCCGTTCGCCGTTTGCCGTTCGCAGATATCTGAGCGTCCGCAGTATGGCGCGAT
>CAMOVW010000153.1 GCA_946627725.1 uncultured Clostridia bacterium | reverse complement strand
TTTTTTGCGCAGCAAAAAAATTTCACTTTATAATTTGTCGCACCGAGCGACAAATAATAATTTATCTCACCCTTGACAACCTGACGACCTCAGTATATACTTGTTTTGGCTATATTGAAATATTCAAAACGGAGGTTTTTTATAATACCAGATGGAACACAGGACGGAGAATCAGCCGCTGTATCTGCGGCTGTATGAGCGGCTGCGGGGGGATATTACGGCGGGGATCTATCCCTTTGGGGCGAAGCTGCCCTCGAAACGGACGCTGGCGGACCGGCACGGCATGAGCGTGATCACCGTGGAGCATACCCTTTCACTGCTTACGGATGAGGGGTATATTGAGCCGCGGCAACGCAGCGGGTATTTTGTGTGCTACAGCGAAAACGAGACCTTTGCCCGGCCCCTTGCGGGGGGGCTGCCGCCCCGCCCCCACACCAGAGACAGGGCGGATGAAGAGAGCTTTCCCTTTTCGGTGCTGGCGGGGGCCATGCGTAAGGTGATATCCGATTACGGCGAAACGCTGCTGATCAAAACCCCGGGCGCCGGGGCGCCGGAACTCAGGGAGGCCATTGCCCGGTACCTGCGCCGCAGCCGGGGCATGGAGGCGCAGGCGGAACGCATCGTGATCGGGGCAGGGGCAGAATACCTCTATTCGCTGCTGGTGCAGATCTTGGGCAGGGATAAGATATGGGCCATTGAGGACCCTTCTTACGAAAAGATAGAGGCGGTGTACCGGGGCTGCGGGGTCGCCCCCCGGCTGCTGCCGTTGGGCAGGCACGGCATCGCCTCCGCCGCGCTGCAGGAATGCGACGCGGATATACTGCACATCACCCCCTACAGGAGCTTTCCCAGCGGCGTGACCGCCAGTGCGGGCAAACGGCGGCAGTATCTGCAGTGGGCCGCACGGCCCGGCAGAACCATTATAGAGGACGATTTTGAATCGGAATTCACTCTTTCCACCAAGCCGGAGGAGACGCTGTGGGCCCAGACGGACCGGGAAAACGTGATCTACCTGAACACCTTTTCAAAAACCATAGCCCCCTCGATACGGGTGGGTTATATGGCGCTGCCCGAGCCCCTGTGGGAGACCTACGAAAAAAACGCCGGGTTCTATTCCTGCGCAGCCCCCGCCTTTGAGCAGTACCTGATTGCCGGCCTGCTTGACAGCGGCGACTTCGAGCGGCATATTAACCGGGTGAGGAGGTTGGAGAGGAAAAAGATCCGGGAGGGTCAGTGAAATTGCAGTTTGGCGATGCAAGCGTTGAGCAAATCACAGCGCGGGATTGGCTGTTCGTGTTATTGCAACGAATCAAAATGCCTGAAAATCAAAGGGGAATTCCGGCTGTACATGATGTTCAGAAAAACCTTTTCCCAACTTTTGCAGCTGGCTCAATGCTCAACGCTCAATGCTTCTCGTCAAATTATTATGAGCGAAGCGAATAACAAGGTTCTGCCGCTCAGCGGCAGGTTCTTATAATTTACCAATCCAAGTTCCTATTTTTATTATTTTTTCAAAATCAATTGACAAAATAAATATTTTTGATATAATTTGTGTTGAAAGATTGCATTCAATTATTTTTTTCAGCAAAACATAATACCCGCACGGTTGATGAGCCGACGGCAAATACAGGTTTAAGGAGATGAACCCATGCATTATACTTACAGACCGAGAATGGTTTGCTCTCAGCAGATCGATTTCGATATCAACGGCAACGTGATCACCAACATCCGCTTTCTGGGCGGCTGCAACGGCAATCTGAAGGCCATTTCAAAGATCCTTGACGGCTGGACTGTGGAAGAGATCGAATCCAAGGTAAAGGGCAACACTTGCGGCAGAAGAGATACCTCCTGCGCGGATCAGCTCGCCATCGCCGTGCGCGCGGCTTATGAAGATAGGAAAGGCAGAGAATAAACCGAATATGGAAGATAAATACGCGAGCCTGCGGCTCAAAAATCAATTGTGCTTTCCGCTGTACGCATGCGCGAAAGAGGTCGTAAAAAAATACCGCCCGTTTCTGGACCGGATCGATCTGACCTATACGCAGTATATCACGATGATGGTGCTGTGGGAGCATGAAAGCATCAGCGCGAAAGAAATCGGCGAACAGCTGTTTCTGGACTCCGGCACCTTGACCCCGGTGCTGAAAAGCCTTGCGGTAAAGGGCTTTATCAATCGCCAGCGCTCCAAAGACGACGAACGTGTGCTGATGATCGACCTCACCGACGAGGGCCGCGCCCTGAAAGACAAAGCCCTGTTCATACCCGAGAGCGTAGGCAGCTGCGTAAACCTGAACAAAGATGAATCCCTGCAGCTGTACGGGCTGCTGTACAAACTTCTGGGCGGGCTTGAATAAAACATACTAGTATGGCTACTGCAGCGTTTGCCGCGGTGGCTCTTTTTTTTGTTTGTGGATAATCGTTGTTTGAAGCCTTATTTTTCAATAATCTGAAATTGCTTCTTGACTTTATCACGCTAAAGTGCTAAAATGCTGCTGATCGTTATTATACATTGGAGGCAATCAATCATGCCGGATTATTATTCGGAATCCATCGACCGGCTCTTAAGAGCCATCGTGAACCTTGAAAACGTAGAGGAGGCCTATGATTTCTTCTCTGACGTCTGCACCATCAAAGAGCTGCAGGATATGGCTCAGCGGCTGGACGCGGCCTTTCTGCTGGCGGCGGGCGAAAACTACCAGAGCATTTCCAAAAAGGTGGGCATCAGCACAGCCACCATCAGCCGGGTGAGCCGCTGCCTGAACTACGGCAAAGGCGGGTATAACGCCGCCATCAGAAAACTGACGGAGAGCGAAAATGCAGATCGATAACATTTTATCCAAAGAAGAGGCCGCCGCGCTGCGCCTGCGCGCGCTGTACGCCGAAAACGGCTACCGGCCCTATAAGATGAGCAAGTTCGAGGCCTACGATCTTTACGCCAACAATAAAGATTTTCTCGCATCGGAGCGCATCATCACCTTTACGGACGTTTCCGGCCGCCTGATGGCCCTGAAGCCGGACGTGACCCTTTCCATTATAAAGAATACGGAGCTGGCCCCGGGGCAGACCGAAAAGCTCTATTATAACGAAACGGTGTACCGGGTACCCAAGGGCGCGCCGGGCTTCCGCGAGATGCAGCAGGTGGGGCTGGAGTGTATCGGCGAAACGGATACCGCTCTCGCCGCAGGGGTGATCCGCCTTGCGTGCCGCAGCCTGCTTGCCATCTCGCCGAAATGCGTGCTGGATCTCTCCCATTTCGGGCTGGTGTCCTCCGCGCTGGAGGCGGCGGGCCTTACGGGCAGAGCCGCAAAAGAGGCGGTGACCTGCCTCAACGAAAAAAACGCCCACGGCCTTCTTGCCCTGTGCGAAGAGGCGGGCGTGCCGGCGGAAGCCCGCAACCGGCTGGCCACCCTGATACGCTGCTATGGGGAACCCGCTTCCGTGCTGCCCGCGCTGCGGGATACCTTCGGCGATAACGAAGCGGTAACGGAGCTTGCGGCGCTGGTTTCCGCCCTCGCGCCGGAGGAGCGGAACATGGTGCGCATCGATTTCTCCGTGCCCGGAAATCTGAAATACTACAACGGCGTTGTGTTCAAGGGCTACGTTCAGGGCGTACCGCAGTACGTGCTCTCCGGCGGGCAATACGACGGGCTGATGCAGCGGATGCGCAAAAACGGGCGGGCGCTGGGGTTTGCCGTGTATCTCGACGGTCTCTGGCAGCTGCCGGAACAGGAGGGCTGACCATGCAGATGCTGAATATCGCGCTGCCCAAGGGAAGACTTGGTGAAAAGGTATATTCCATGTTCGAGGCCGCCGGCTTCGAGTGCCCCTCTATACGTGAAACCAACCGCAAGCTGATCTTCGAAAACCCCGAAAAGGGTGTGCGCTACTTCTGGGTAAAGCCCTCGGACGTGGCCATTTACGTAGAGCGGGGCGCCGCCGACGTGGGCGTGGCTGGCAAGGATATCCTGCTGGAATACCGGCCCGAGGTCTACGAGCTGCTGGATCTGAAAACCGGCGTGTGCCGCATGGCGGTTGCCGCCAAAGAGGGCTTTGTTGACGACGGCGCCCGCACCCTGCGGGTGGCCACCAAATTCTCGAACGTCGCCGCCGCCCATTACGCGGCCAAGGGGCGGGATATTGATATCATCCACCTGAACGGCTCCATAGAGCTCGCCCCCATATTGGGGCTTTCGGACGTGATCGTGGATATCGTTGAAACCGGCGTCACCCTGCGCGAAAACCGCCTTGCGGTGGTGGAAACGGTAGCCCCGGTCAGCGCGCGGCTGATCGCCAACCGGGCGAATTTCAAATTCAAAAGCGAACGCATCGAAGCGCTGGCTGCGGGCCTCAGAGCCTTTACGGAGGAAGAGAAATGATAAAAATACTGCAATACGGAGAAGTGAAAAACGAAGAGATCTTCGCCCGGTCCGTGCCCGCGGTGAACGTGGCGGAAATCGTTGCGAATATCATTGCGGACGTGCGCGCCCGGGGGGACGCGGCCCTGTTTGATTACACCGCAAAGTTTGACGGTGCGGTTCTCACAAGCCTTGCCGTTACCGAAGAAGAGATGAACGAGGCCCTCGCTGAGACCGACCCCGCCTTTCTTGAAATATTGGAGAAGGCGGCCGCCAATATCCGCAAATTCCACGCCCTGCAGGTGCGCAATTCCTTTATCATCAACGATACCCCCGGCGTGGTGATCGGCCAGAAGGTGATCCCCGTGGACCGTGCCGGGCTTTACGTGCCCGGCGGCACGGCGGCATACCCCTCCACCGTGCTGATGGATGCCATCCCCGCCAAAATCGCGGGGGTGAAAGAGGTTTGCATCGTTACGCCCCCGGGCAAAAACGGCAGGGTGAACCCGGTGATTCTCGCCGCGGCCCACGTGGCGGGCGTGGATAAGATCTATAAGGTGGGCGGGGCGCAGGCCGTTGCCGCTCTTGCCTACGGCACCGGGAGCATCCCCAAGGCGGATAAGATCGTGGGCCCTGGCAACGCCTTCGTTGCGGAAGCCAAAAAGCAGGTGTACGGCGCGGTTTCCATCGATATGATCGCCGGCCCCAGCGAGATCCTTGTGGTGGCGGACGGCAAAAGCAACCCCGAATACGTCGCCGCCGATCTGCTCTCGCAGGCGGAACACGATAAAATGGCCTCCGCCGTGCTGGTGACCGATTCCATGGCGCTGGCAAAAGCGGTGCAGCAGCAAATAGAACTGCAGCTGCCGCAGCTGCTGCGGGAAGAGATCGCCCGCGCCTCCATCGAAAACAACGGCAAGATCATTGTGGCGGAGAATATCACTGCGGCCATCGATATCGCAAACGAGATCGCGCCGGAACACCTTGAACTGTGCGTGGACGACCCCTTCGCCTATCTGGATTCCATCCGTCACGCGGGCAGCATCTTTATGGGGCGCAACTGCCCCGAGGCGCTGGGCGATTACTTCGCCGGGCCCAACCACACGCTGCCCACCTCCGGCACCGCAAGGTTCTCCAGCCCCCTGAGCGTGGACGACTTTGTTAAGAAAACCCAATATACCTATTATACCAAAGAGGCCCTTGCCGCGGTGGCGCAGGATATCGCCGCCTTTGCCCGTGTTGAGGGGCTTACGGGCCACGCAAAGAGCGCCGTGGTGCGCACGGAGGCGGAAGCATGAGCCGTTTTTTCAGTGAAAAATATAAGGCGCTCACCCCCTATACTCCCGGCGAGCAGCCGCAGGATATGCAGTACGTAAAGCTGAACACCAACGAAAGCCCCTTTCCCCCCTGCGAGGCGGCGGTGGCCGCGGCGGCGGAGGCAGCAAAAAAGCTGCAGCTGTACCCCGATCCCGATTGCCGCGCCCTCACCGCCAAGCTGGCGGAAATTTACGGGGTCAGCCCCGCGCAGGTGATTGTGAACAACGGTTCCGACGAAACGTTGAATTTCGCCTTTATGGCCTATTGCGACGCAAACCACCCCGCCGTGTTCCCCGATATCACCTACGGCTTTTATCCCGTGTTCGCCGCGCTCAACGGCGTACCGTACGAAGAGATCCCCTTAAAGGCGGATTTCACGATCGATCTGCCCCGCTTCCGGGGGGTCGGCAAAACGATCTTTATCGCCAACCCCAACGCTCCCACCGGCATCGCCCTTACGCCGGAGGAGATCGAATCTCTGCTTAAAACGAACCCGGATAACGTGGTGGTGATCGACGAGGCCTACGTGGATTTCGGCGCTCAGAGCGCCGTGGGGCTGGTCAACAAATACGATAATCTTCTGGTGGTGCAAACCTTCTCCAAATCCCGCTCCATGGCGGGGGCGCGCATCGGCTTCGGTATCGGCAGCCCGGCGCTGATCGCGGATCTGAATACCGTAAAATATTCCACCAATCCCTATAATATCAACCGCATGACCGCGGCTGCGGGGCTGGCCTGCCTCGAAAACGAAGAGATCACCCGCCGAAACTGCCGCACCGTGGCCGAAAACCGGGCGTTTACCGTGGCGGCGCTGCGGGAGCTGGGCTTTGCGTGCACCGATTCCAAGGCCAATTTCATCTTCGCCAAAAGCGATAAGATCGGCGGCAGGGCCCTGTATCAGGAGCTCAAAAAGCGGGGCGTGCTGATCCGCCATTTTGATAAGGAACGCATTGCGGACTATATTCGCATCACCGTGGGCAGCCGGGAACAGATGGATATCTTCCTCGCCCGGGTCAGAGAAATACTGGAGGAACAGGTATGAGAACAGCAGAGATCGTGCGCAAGACCAACGAAACGGATATCCGCCTCACGCTGGAGCTGGATGGGACCGGCGCCGGGCAGATCGATACCGGCTGCGGCTTTCTGAACCACATGCTCACCCTGTTCAAGAACCACGGCAGATTCGATCTGAGCATCACCTGCCGGGGCGATACGGACGTGGATTACCACCACACCACCGAGGATATCGGCATCGCGCTGGGGCAGGCCTTCAAGGCCGCGCTGGGAGAAAAACGGGGCGTCCGCCGCTACGGCAGCTTTCTGCTGCCCATGGACGAGGCTCTGATCCAATCGGCGCTGGATCTCTCCGGCCGGTGCTATCTCAATTTCAAAGCGGAGATCCCCGCCGAAAAGGTGGGGGATTTCGATACCGAGCTGGCGGAGGAATTCTTCTGGGGCTTCGCCCGGGCCGCCGAATGCACTTTGCATATCCGCAAGCTGGAGGGCGTCAATTCCCACCATATCATCGAGGGTATCTTCAAGTGCGTGGCCCGCGCGCTGAAAGAGGCGGTAAGCGTCGATCCCGCGCTGGCGGGGGAGATCCCCTCCACAAAAGGGGTGCTGTGATGATCGCCGTTGTGGATTACGGCGTGGGCAACCTGTTTTCTCTGCAGAGCTCCCTCTCCTATATCGGCGAAACCGCCGTTGTAACAAAAGACCCCGCCCTGCTCAGAGCGGCGGACGGGGTGATACTGCCGGGCGTGGGCGCCTTTGGGGACGCCGCGCAAAAGCTGCGGGATACCGGCCTTGCCGAAGTTGTTTCCGGGCTTGCCCGGGCGGGCAGGCCGCTGCTGGGCATCTGCCTCGGCATGCAGCTGCTGTTTGAAAAGAGCTTTGAATTCGGCGAACACCCGGGCCTTGGGCTGCTGAAGGGCGAGATCCGCCCCCTTGCCGATATCGTTCCCGCCGGGTATAAGATCCCCCAAATGGGCTGGAACGCCCTGCGTTTTACCGGGGAAAAGCACCCCCTGTTCAAATATATAAGCGAAGGGGACTGCGTGTATTTTGTGCATTCCTATTACGCCGCCGGGTGCGAAGACAGCCTGATCGCCGCCGTGGAATACGGCGCGCCCGTTACCGCCGCCGCCGCAAAGGGCAACGTGATGGGCTGCCAGTTCCACCCCGAAAAGAGCGGCGACGTGGGGCTGAACATATTAAAAGCGTTTTGTGAAATGAGGTGACCGGTATGCTGATCTTTCCCGCCATCGATCTGGTGGGCGGCAAGGCCGTGCGGCTCTACAAGGGCCGGTATGAGGATATGACGGGGTATTCCGCCGCTCCCCCCGCCG
>CAMOVW010000152.1 GCA_946627725.1 uncultured Clostridia bacterium | reverse complement strand
TTTATGTGATGGGCGAAGACATAGAAGCCGTCCCCATGTCTGCCTACCTGACTGCACGATAAATTGCAATTTACCGCGCTTTTTGTGACGGCAGGTTTTTTTTGATTTTCTCACGCCCCATAAAGGGGCATTCGAAAATCAAGCGGACGATTGATAATCGTCTACAGGATTTCACAGGCGCCGCATAGGGTTGCCGTTATCTTTCATGCAGGCTTCGCATATCTTAACTTAATGACATTGAAGCCGTCCCCATGTCTGCCCAAATTATAATTTATCTGTTCGCTGCGCGAACGCTCTCCCGCGAACGAAGTGAGCATTCTCCCTGTCGCAATGCTGTTAAGAATTATTTTACAATCCGGAAAAATTCTCAATATTATTGATTATTATTTACGTTTCTGCTACAATTTTAAATGATCGCCAACGGCGATATGCAACGTTTCCGCCCTGCGGACTTTTTAATGATGACAACGCTTTTATAAAAGTTATATTTAAAAGGAGCTGATATCTATGAAAAATACTTTTCACAGAGTACTTGCGCTTTTGCTCAGTATTGCGCTGATCGGCGGGATGATCTTGCCCGTGGCCGCGGCGGAGCTGCTTACGGCATACGATATGGACGGTGCGAAGACAAACAACGCATCAGAACATGATTATATCCGCTGGTCCAAACCGGTGAATTCTTACCTCGGCGAAACGGACGGCAAGCTGGTGCGGGTGGAATACGCCGGCGGCGACGAGCTGACCGTGGAGTGGTATTCGCCCGAGGGCGGTCTGCTCTCCACCGGGTCCGTTGAAAAGGAGCTTCCGCTGTTCGGCGGTTTTTACTTCGGGCAAACCTGGAATTTTGCCGTGTTCGGGCAGAGTAACCCCGAAGAAAAGACCGATCTCGAAGTGCTGCGGGTGGTAAAATACGATAAAAGCATGAACCGCCTTGCCGCCGTGTCTTATTACGGTGAAAACACCTATATCCCCTTTGACGCCGGTTCGCTGCGCATGGCCGAAACGGCGGGGCGGCTGTATATCCACACCTGCCACGAGATGTTCCAATCAAGCGACGGCTACCATCATCAGGCGAATATGTACTTCTGCATCAACGAAAGCACCATGCAGACGCTGGACCGCTGGACCGGCGTTATGAATATTTCGTATTACGGCTACGTGAGCCATTCCTTTAACCAGTTTATCGCCACGGACGGCGACTACGTGTTCCGGGCGGATCACGGCGACGCGCATATGCGGGGCGTTTCCATCACCCGCTTCAACGTATCCGCCGACAACGCAAGCAATACCGCGTACACCGTACCGCTGGCCTTTGCGGGGCCCACAGGCGCGAATTCCACCGGCGCCGCGCTGGGCGGTATGGCCCTTTCCGCAAACCGCGTGCTGCTGGCCGGCCGCATTGACAGCCAGACCGGCGAATACGACAGCTTTTCTGATATTTACAGTAAAGAACAGTATAATATCTTTGTGATCAGCGCGGCAAAATCCCTTGCCGAAAGCGAAAACAAGGTGGTGTATATCACCGGCCACGCGCAGGACGCGGGTATCAAAATGGGCGCGCCCCACCTCACCGCCATCGGCGGCGACCGCTTCCTGCTGCTGTGGGAGGAGACCGAAAACAGCGCCACCGCCGTAAAGGCGGCGGTCATCGATGAGAACGGCGCGCTGCAGACAAAGATCCGCACCCTGCAGGCAAGGCTTTCCGACTGCGCTCCGCTGCTTACTTCGGACGGTATGGTGTGCTGGTATGCGGGCGACGGCAGCAGCGAAACGCTTTACCGGCTCGATCCCGCGCAGCTCTCGGTTGAAGAGCCTGTGATCCTTGAAATGACCGTCTCCGCCGGGGCGGTCTCCGGTAAGCCCGGCGATACCGTTTCCGTGCCGGTCAACGTTACGGGCAACCCGGGGTTTGCTTACCTGAAGCTGAACTTCGGTTATGACGCGGACGCGCTGGAATTGGTAAATGCCGAAAACGGCGAGGTTTCCACGGACAGCTTCTCCCGCGGAACCAATTCACTTTCGTGGGATACGGGTGAAGACGCCGTTGCCGACGGCCTTCTGTGCACGCTTACGTTTCGCATCAAGGACGGCGCCGAGGGCGAGTACGAGATCGCTCTGAACCCTGTTGCGTGCTATAATATAAATGAGGATACCGTTACGGTATACGCCGAAAACGGTACGGTAACCGCCGGCCACGTTCACAGCTGGAACGGGGGCGAGATCACAAAAACCCCCACCTGCGCCGAAGCGGGCGAAAAGACCTATACCTGCACAAAGTGCAGTGAAACCAAAACCGAACCCGTTGAAAAAGACCCCGCCAATCACGCCGATTACGGCGCCGAAGTGATCAACGCCGAAGCCGCCCGCTGCTATCGGGACGGCTACACCGGCGATACCGTTTGCCTCGGCTGCGGCGCGGTGCTGCAGAAGGGCGAAGTGATCTCCAAAGATACCGTTCCCCATGCGTGGGATAAGGGTACCGTTGTGCAGAAGCCCACCTGTTCCGCCACCGGCCTTATGCGCTTTGCCTGCACCGTGAAGAGCTGCGGGGCGGTAGACGAAAAAGAGATCCCTGTGGACCCGAAGGCCCACGATTTTAAGATCACGGTATATGAGCCCACCTGCACCGATCCCGGCTATACCTCTTACGCCTGCACCCTTTGCCGCTACGGGTATTCTGCGGATGAAACCGATCCCCTCGGCCACGATTGGGGCGCATGGGCCGCGCTGAACGGGAACGAGCACAGCCGCGTTTGCGGCAGAGACGCCTCCCATACCGAAACCGAACCCCACAGCTGGGACGACGGGAAAGTGACCGCCCCCGCCACCTGCGCCGAAGCGGGTGAAAAGACCTATACCTGCACGGTGTGCGGCGAAACCAGAACCGACGTTGTCGCCATAGATCCCGCAAACCACACCGGCGAAACCGAAGTGAAAAACGCCAAACGCGCCACCTGCGGCGACGACGGTTATACCGGCGATACCTATTGCAAGGCCTGCGGCGCGATGCTTGCCGAGGGCGAGATCATCCCCGCCGCCGGCGAACACAGCTGGAGCGAATGGAACGTGACAAAAGAGCCTACCGCAACCGAACCCGGTGAAAGATCCCGCATGTGCGCGGTCTGCCTGCGGATCGAAACCGAAGAGATCCCGCCCGTGATCCCTGCGGATACCACGCTGATCGCCGCCGCAGCGGTGACCGGAAAACCCGGCGATACCGTGGCCGTGCCCGTTACCGTAACCAACAATCCCGGGTTCAGCTACCTGAAGCTCTCCTTCGCCTATAACGCTGAGGCGCTTGAATTTGTAAAAGCCGAAAACGGCACGGTTTCCACCGATTCGTTTACCGTTACCGATAAAGCGCTGCAGTGGGATACCGGCGCGGACGCCGCTGCCGACGGCCTTCTGTGCACGCTGTTCTTTAAGATCAAAGACGGCGCCGAGGGCGCGTATGCCGTAACGCTGAAAGCGGCGCAGTGCTGGAATATCGAAGAAGCCGAAATCGAAGTTCTTCTGCGCGACGGCAGCGTTACCGCAGAACCGGAAACCCATATCCACAGCTGGAACGACGGCGAGGTAACAAAGCCCGCCACCTGCGTTGAAGCAGGGGAGATCACCTTCACCTGCACCGTATGCGGCGAAACCCGAACCGGTACCGTCGCCGTCGATCCCGCCAACCATACCGGCGAAACCGAAGTGAAGAACGCCAAACCCGCTACCTGCGGCGAGGCAGGTTATACCGGCGATATCTTCTGCAAGGCCTGCGGCGTAAAGCTTGCCGAAGGGGAAGCCATCCCTGCCACCGGCGAACACAGCTGGAGCGAATGGACCGTTACCATAGAACCCGCGCCGGGCGTACCGGGTGAAAGATCCCGCATGTGCGCAGTCTGCCTGCAGATCGAAACCGAAGAGATCCCGCCCCTGTTTCTGCTGGGCGACGTGGATCTGGACGGCCGCATCACCGCCGCCGACGCCCGTCTTGCCCTCAGAAGAGCCGTAAATCTGGAGGATTACGCCACCGGCTCCGTAGAGTTCCGCGCCGCGGACGTGGATTTCGACAACAATATTACCGCCTCCGACGCCCGCAGTATCCTGCGCGCCGCCGTAAATCTGGAAGACCCCGCCGATTGGGTCAAATAAGGATCATCCGTTTGTGGTTCTTTATGGAAGCGCGTAAGATTTACAGCAGGGTTTCAGATCATCCTGCGCAGAGATCCGCATGAAAAATGCTCTTGACGAATGAACCGATGAATACTATAATAAAAGTATAACTGTAAAGGAGATCCATGTGTTATGAAAAAAATCGCAGTTGTTCTTTTAAGCCTGCTGCTTCTTGCGCTTGCCGTTGTGCCGGCCGCCGCCGTAACCAATACGCCTGCGGACACCGCGCATCTGCACGTGCGCGCCGACGGCAGCTTCCGTGTGCTGAATTTTTCCGATATTCAGGACGACGCTATGCTTTCCAATCTCACCGCCCGTTTTATCGAGCATTCCATTGAAAAATACGATCCCGACCTGATCGTGCTCACCGGCGACAATATCGCGGGTTATCGCTGCCTTACCAAGGGCTCCAGCGAAAAGGCCATCCGCTCTTTTATGGAAGTGTTTGACCGCATGGGCGTGCCGGTTGCCATCGTGTTCGGCAACCACGACGATGAAGGCCAGGCCGTTTCCAAAGAAGACCAGATGAAGATCTACCGCGAATACGGCGTTACCATCGCTTTCGACGAGGCCGAGTATTACGATAAGGATCTTGCCGGCGTAGGCACCTATTATATCCCGGTGTATGAGAGCGCAGCCTCAAACAACGTAAAGTTTGCGCTGTGGATGTTTGATACCGGTTCCGACGACGCGGTTGAAGACGCCGATAACTACGATCACGTTCATACCGATCAGATCGAATGGTACAAGGCCGAATCCGCCAAGCTGAACGCCGCCGCGGGCACAACCGTTTACGGCGTCGCCTTCCAGCATATTATCGTTAACGAGATCTATACCGCTTTCGGCGAGGCCTCCGCACGTGAGGAAGGCGCGGTTCCCTACCTGGGCAAATGGTATAAGCTGCCCGCCAACGCGGCAGCCGGCAGCTATCTGGGCGAGGCGCCCTGCCCCTCTTACGGCAACGAAGGCCAGTTCAGCGCCATGCGCGATACCGGCAACATCCTTGCCACCGTTTGCGGCCACGACCACGCAAACTCTTTCGTGATCCCCTACGATGGCGTTGATATCGTGTGCACCCCCACCTGCGGCTTCTGCTCTTACGGCGATAAGGCCAGCCGCGGCGCCCGTGTGATCGACCTGAACGCCAACAAGCCCGCCTCCTACGAGACCTTTACCTATCTGTATACCGATCTTGAAGAAGAAAACACGCTGGTAAACATTGAATACGGCGTAGTGGCCATCTGGAAGCAGATCTACCTGATCTTCAACAACCTTTGGGTGCTCATCAGAGAAACCTTCTCCCGCTGAGCAATCGTATCAACTATAACTTTCCCGGACGTATCCAACGATGCGCCCGGGGTTTTTAAAACGTGATTCATTCCTTAAAACGCGTTTCTGTTCCGTTTCGCTTGCAAACACAGGTCCCATATGGTACACTGCATTTGAAGAAAAAGAAAAGGATGAGGTAAGCATGAGGATTGCTCTGTGCGACGATGAGAGAAAAGAAGTTGAAAAGCTGCACGATCTGATCGAGAATTACGCGCTGAAAAAGGATTATCATATCAATATCGAATGCTTTACCTCCGGCGCGGAGCTTCTTGCCCGGGATCGGTTCGATTTGTATTTTCTGGATTTTCTGATGGATGAGATGGACGGCCTGCGGCTGGCGCAGGCGCTGAACAAAAAGTTCGGCGGGGCGGTTACGATCTGCTATCTTACCAATTATGAGGACGCCGCCGTGCAGATCATCAACGGGCAGGTATATGCGGACGGCTTCCTGAAAAAACCGGTGGAGCCCGCTCTTCTGTACGAAAAGCTGGATAAATTTTATAAAAGCTCTTTCTGGGGGCGGCTGGAGCTGCGCCAGGGCCGCAGCTACCGCACGGTTTATGCCCGCGATATTTATTATATTGAAGCAAAAGGGAAGTCTTCGGTGGCGTATTACGCCGTAGGCGAGGAAATGTTTACACATATGATCTCCGAAATGGAGCAGAAGCTGGCGGACGGTAAGCTGTTTTACCGTATCCACCGTTCCTATATCGTAAATATGATGTATGTTGTGTCTTACGACGCAAAATCGGTAAAGCTTGTAAACGGTGTTGTTCTGCCGCTGAAGGCAAGGGATTTTCAGAAGGCGTACCGGGAGTATATCTTTCACCGGATGCCGTAAGAGAGGGTGCTGTTATGCCGCCGATCACCAATGCGCTGAACGATATGCCCGTGGTGTATGCTGCGCTTTCCATATTTAACGCGCTGCTGATGACGCTGTTTTGCATGCTGGCAGTGCCCGCCGTGTTTCGGGTACGGCTGCGCCGGAATCCCGTGCTGTGGATCACAGCGGCGGCGCTGTGCGTGGGGGTTGCCCTGTTCCGCAAGCTTCGTTTCGGCCCGGACGCCGATGCGGGCGAGCTGTGGGAGCTGATCAATACCCTGCTGCCCTTTGTATGCGTGGCGCTGGTAACGCCCTTCAGGCAGATCTGGAAGGGGCTTGCCGCCGCGCTGGGCTACACGTTTGTTGAAATGATAAAATACCTCGTTATGCTGTTCTTCTTTCGCGATGAACTGCAAAAGCAGAACGATCCGCTGGAGCTCACCATAGAGCTGTTCGTGCATCTGGCCGCCGTGATCGGTGTGCTGGTGCTGCTGCGCCGCAAAAACGAAAAACGCAATATCTTTGAGCCGCTGCTGCAGATCAGCCCGCTGCTGTACGTGCTGATCGTGGTGAACATGGCGGTGTTCGTTGTAACGCTGGTGGGGGTAAGCTCGGGTTTTTCCGGCACAGAAAAAAAACAGGTTGTGTTCATCCTTATGAACATCCCTCTTTTTGCCGCCACCGTAGGCTACGCGGTATACAGCCTTGTGAAAACCCAGACCGCCGAGCGTACCTATAAGTTTCAGCTGGAGCAGCAGATCCGCCATTACGAAATGATGGAAAAAATGAACGAGGATCTGCGCGTGTTCCGCCACGATCTGCCCAAAAAGCTGCGCCCCATGGTGGCGTATCTGGATGAAAACAACGTGGCGCCCGCCGCCGAGATCGCAAAAGGGCTGGCGGATTTCTCTTCGGAAAACGCGCTGCGCTTCCACACCGGCAATTACCGGTTGGATACGGTACTGTTCTGCGAGCAGCAGATCGCGCAGAAGGACGGCGTACGCATCGAATTCACACAAGGCAGCGTTTTTCCTGCCGAGGGTGTGGCGTCGGACGATATTTATACCATTTTCCCCAACGCGCTGGATAACGCCATCGAGGCCTGCCGCAAGGCGCAGGGGGAGCGGGTGATCACCGTTTCTTCGCGCATTGCGGGCGATACCGTTTTCGTTTCGGTGAAAAACCCCTGTGCGGCTGCCGTAACTATGAAAAAAGGTGTGCCGCAAACGGATAAAAGCGATAAAAAGGCCCACGGCTACGGCATACGCAGCATAAAAAAAGCCGCCGCCGGTTACGGTGACGACAATGTGGAATTCCACGTGGATAACGGCGTGTTTGAGCTGCGCCTTTCTCTGCGGTATCAGTGACGGCCGAAAATCCAGTTGTACAGATAAGCGATCAAGCCTTTGGTGTTGCCCATCTCGCTCGTGCAATCCTGTAATTCTTCAAGGTTTGTTTTCGTTTCGTAAAAATCTTTATTTTCTACGGTCGGGATCATTGCCTGTTCAACTCCTTTTTATATATTTCTTAGCAATGTGTACAAAAATTATAGCATACAAAAAAAATTTTGTAAATACTATTCATTCCGAAAAACGCCTTTCTGTTCCGTTTCGGTTCAGAAAAGGCGTTTTTTTTGTGCTTTGGGGAGGGGGATGTATGTACAAATTATAATTTGTCGCGCACTTGCGCGCCAAATTATAATAGTGAAGAAGTAAG
>CAMOVW010000151.1 GCA_946627725.1 uncultured Clostridia bacterium | reverse complement strand
GCCTTTGGATGAACTCGATCCGATCGCCGACAGCTATTCGCTGCAGGTGTGTTCCGCCGGTATCGAGCGGGAACTGGTCCGTGATTTCCATTTCGAGCGTTATATCGGCGCAAAGATCATCCTCAAGCTCCGCGTGGGGTTCGAGGGCAAAAAGATCCACCGCTGCGTGCTCACCGGTTATAACGCGGGCGAGATCACCGTTACTTTTGCAAACGGCGATGCGCATACCTTTGAGAAAAACGCATATTCCAGCGTAAAGCTGGACGACTTCGACGAGAATTTTTAATTTGAGGTTTACTATAAAGAGAAAGGATGATCCATCAAAATGAACAGAGAGTTACGCGATACCATCGACAGATTCAAGAAGGAAGACGGCGCGGCTGCCGCAAACGCCCTTTGTGAGAAGATTTGCTACGCCATCGCCACCGAAGCAAAAAAGGAACTCGGTTCAAACGCCGCTGTTTTCTGCGCCATGGATAAGAAGAAATATGAATTCAGCGTATTTGTGAAAAAAACCGTAAAAGAGCACGTTACCGATCCCGACCGTGAGATCAGCGAAGCGGAAGCTCTGGAATTCAAGAGCGAACCCCGCATCGGCGAAACGTTGCATATCCCCGTGCGCGTTAAAAACATGTCCAAGATCACCGAAGCCTGCATCAAAGAAACCGTTCGCCAGCAGGATCTGAAAAACGCCATCCTCCGTTTTCAGAAAGAGCGCGGCCTCGATCCCGATCTGTTCAAAGAGAAGATCTGCGGCGCCATCGCCACCGCCGCCAGAAAAGAGTTCGGCGTAAAGAGCGGCATCTACTGCGAGATCAACGATGATTTCGATATCTATATCTGCCAGAGAAAAACGGTGGTAGAAGAAGTGCTCGATCCCGATTGCGAAATGGATCTGGACGAAGCCCTCACCCATAAAGCGGACGCCCTGATCGGCGATACCATCGAGTTCCCGCTGCAGCTGGACGACCTCGGCCGCATTGCCGCCCAGAGCGTAAAGCACATCATCCGCCAGGGCGTGCGCGAAATCGAAAACGAGCAGGTGCTCAAAAACTTCCAGAGCCGCAACAATGAGATCGTTACCGCAAAGGTTCTTTCCGTAAATCCGCTTACCGGTGATGCTACAGTAGAAATCGCAGGCAACGAAGCCCTTCTTCCCAAAAAGGATCAGGTGCCCGGCGAGGAGCTGAAAGAGGGCGATTACATCAAGATCTATATCGTTGACGTAAAAGAAAGCCCCAAGGGCCCCAAGGTGATCCTTTCCCGCGTCAACACCGGCCTTGTAAAGCGCCTGTTCGAGCTGGAAGTGCCCGAGATTTACGACGGCAGCGTGGAGATCCGCTCCATCGCCCGCGAAGCCGGTTCCCGTACCAAAATGGCCGTATGGGCTTCCGACAGCAATATCGATCCCATCGGGGCCTGCATCGGCCCCAAGGGCGAGCGTGTGAACCGCGTGATCGAAATGATGGGCGGCGAAAAGATCGATATCGTAAAATACAGCGATAACCCCCGCGAGTTCATCAGCGCAGCGCTTGCCCCCGCAGAGATCGTGAGCGTAGAGATCGAAGACGAAGTCAACCGCGCCTGCCGCGTTACCGTACCGGAAACACAGCTTTCCCTCGCCATCGGCAACAAAGGCCAGAACGCCCGTCTTGCGGCCCGCCTTACCGGCTGGAAGATCGATATCAAACCCTACTACGGCGAGTATCAGCCCATGATCCAGCTGTAAGATCCGCCGCCGTCCGTTTTGCCTTTACCTTTATATAAAGGAGTATAGCAATGAAGCAAAAAAGTATCCCGATGCGCAAATGCGTCGGCTGCGGCGAAATGAAGCCGAAAAAAGAGCTGATCCGCATCGTGCGCAGCCCCGAAGGGGATATCAGCGCCGACGTCACCGGCAAAAAATCCGGCCGCGGCGCATATATCTGCCCTGATCCGGAATGCCTGAAAAAAGCAGAAAAGGGCCGGCGGCTGGAACGCGCCTTCGAATGTGCCGTTTCGCCGGAAGTTTACGCTTCTCTCTCCGCCGCGCTGAAAGCGACGGAATAAGGAGGCCCCCATGCAGAAGTTTTATTCCATGCTCGGGCTTGCCCGCAGGGCCGGCAAACTGCTGATCGGCCGCGACGCCGTTATGGCTGCGGTGCGAAAAAACAGAGTCCGGCTGGTGCTTCTCACCAAAGACGCCTCTCCCCGCCATAAGCAGGAGCTTGAGGCGCTTGGGTACAAAGGCGAAATAAAAACGGCGGATTGCACTATGGACGATCTCTCCGTCGCCATCGGCAAGCGCAGCTGCGTTTTTGCGTTGGAAGACGACAATTTTACACATGCGATACAACAATTGATCTGACAGGAGGTTTTTAACTTGGCAGTTATAAAGTATAAGATCCACGAATTGGCGAAAGATTTTAATCTGAAGAGCAAAAAGATCATCGATATGCTCACGCCCTATTCCGATTCTGAGAAAAAATCGCAAACCTCTCTTACCGCGGATGAGCTGGATATCGTTTTCGATCTGCTCACCAAAGAATACAGCGTTGAGAACTTTGATAAGTTCTTTGCAATGAAAAAGCCCGAGCCCGCCGCGCAGGCTGCGCCTGCGGCGGAAGAAACGGCCCCTGCGCAGGAAAAAGAGGCGGAAAAGAAAACTGAACGCCCCGCGCAGACCGCGAAAAAAGACGGCGCCGCGAAGCCGGACAATAAAAAGTCCGAAGCGCCCAAGCCCGCTGCGAAGCCTTCCGATCCCAAACCCTTTAAGAAGAAGGAGCCCAAAGCGGATGCGCCCGTGCAGGCCCGCACAAAGGGCGAACGCAAAACCGTTAACACGCGCGCTTCCGGTGTGGAACTGGATAAGTACAACGAGCGTTATGAGAATATGTCCTCGTCTTCTTATAACCAGCGTGAACGGGACGGCGACGCCCATAAGCAGAAGATCAACCAGAAATCAAAGCAGTACAATAAGCGCCCAGAGAACCGCTCCCGCAAGCGTGAAACCGAGGCCGAGCGCCTGAAGCGCATCGCCGAAGAGCGCGCAAACCGCAAGCTGGTTGTTAAAGTAGGCGAAGAGATCACCGTGGGCGATTTTGCAGCCATGCTGAAAATGACCGCAGCCGAGCTGATCAAAAAGCTGTTCGGTTACGGCGTTATGGCCGGTATCAACGAAACCATCGATTTTGATACCGCCTCCATCGTCGCCGAAGATCTTGGCGTGAAGGTGGAAAGGGAAGTGGTCGTCACCATTGAAGACCGCATCATCGACAACACCGAAGACGCGGAAGAGAACCTTGAGATCCGTCCCCCCGTCGTGGTGGTCATGGGCCACGTAGACCACGGCAAAACCAGCCTTCTGGATGCCATCCGCCATACCAGCGTTACGTCCACCGAATCGGGCGGCATCACGCAGCACATCGGCGCTTACCGCGTGAATCTGGACGGCAGCGATATTACCTTCCTCGATACTCCCGGCCACGCCGCGTTTACCGAAATGCGCGCCCGCGGCGCAAAGGCCACGGATATCGCCGTGCTCGTGGTCGCGGCCGACGACGGCATCATGCCCCAGACGATCGAAGCCATCAACCACGCCAAGGCTGCCGAAGTGCAGATCATCGTGGCCATCAACAAGATGGATAAGCCCGGCGCCAATCCCGATAAAATCAAGCAGCAGCTTACGGAATACGATCTTGTTCCCGAGGAATGGGGCGGCGATACCATCTGCGTGCCGGTTTCCGCCAAAACGCATATGGGCATCGATAAACTGCTGGAATCCATCCTTCTGGTGGCCGAGGTCAGCGAGCTGAAAGCAAACCCGAACCGCGCCGCCAAGGGCGTTGTGATCGAAGCCAAGCTCGATAAGGGCAAGGGCCCCGTGGCCACCCTGCTGGTGCAGAACGGTACGCTGAGAAACGGCGATATCGTGGTTGCCGGCACTGCCGTGGGCCGTATCCGCGTTATGACGGATTACACCGGCCGCAAGGTAAAGGAAGCGGGCCCCTCCGTACCCGTAGAGGTGATGGGCCTTGCCGAAGTGCCCATGGCGGGCGACAGCTTCGACGCCGTTTCCGATGAAAAGCTTGCCCGCGCCCTTGTGGAGCAGCGCAAGCAGAAGATCAAGGATGAACAGTTCAACGCCTACCGCAAGGTGACCCTTGATACCCTCTTCTCCACACTGGAAGAGGGCGAGCTGAAAGAGCTTAATATTATTGTAAAGGCAGACGTACAGGGCTCTGTGGAAGCCATCCGCCAGAATCTTGAAAAGCTTTCCAACAACGAAGTACGCGTGCGCGTGATCCACGGCGGCGTGGGCGCCATCGTGGAATCGGACGTTATGCTTGCAAACGCATCCAACGCCATCATTATCGGCTTCCATGTACGTCCGGACGCCACCGCCACCGCCATTGCCGCGAGAGACCATGTTGAAATGCGTATGTATTCCGTGATCTACGACTGCATCGAGGACGTGGAAGCCGCCATCAAAGGTATGCTTGCGCCCAAGTTCCGCGATGTGGAGCTGGGCAAAGCCGAGATCCGCCGCGTGTTCAAGCTTTCAAGCGTGGGCACCATCGCCGGTTCCTATATCCTCAGCGGTAAGGTCACCCGCAACGCCAAGGTGCGCGTGGTACGCGACGGCATCGTGATCGCGGATGATTCCATCGCCTCTCTGAAGCGTGAAAAAGACGACGCCAGAGAAGTGATGCAGGGCTATGAGTGCGGCATCGGCCTTGAAAAATATAACGACATCAAAGAGGGCGATATCCTCGAAGCCTATATGACGGAAGAATTCCGCGAGGGTTAAACCCGGAAGGAGATTGATCCTATGGCATATAAACAAGATCGCACAGCCGAAGATATCAAGCGCATCATCACCGTGATCATCTCTCAGTTGAAGGATCCCCGTATTTCGGAATCCATGCTCACGGTGGTGCGCACCGAGGTTGCGCACGATCTTTCGTTCTGCAAAGTATATATCAGCTCGTTAAACGGCTTCGACGCCGCCGCCTCCGCCTGCAAAGTGCTTGAAAAAACCGCAAAAGGCCACGTGCGCACGCAGCTTGGCAAGGCGCTCACCATCCGCAAGGTGCCGGAGATCCGCTTTATCCCGGATGATTCCCTTGAAAAGAGCATCGATATGTTCAAAAAGCTGGACGAAGACAACAAAAGGTTAAACGGACAATGAACAGCATTAGTTTGAAACGGGCTTTTGAAGCCCTGGGGCAGATGGACGATATCCTGATCCTTGCCCACGCGAACCCCGACGGCGACGCCGTGGGCAGCATGTTTGCCCTGTATCTGGCGCTGCGCGGCATGGGCAAGCGCGTGCGCTGCGAGATCAGGGACGTGCCCGAAAACCTGCGGTTTATCGTAAGGGAGGAGGCCTTTGCGGATTTTCCTCCCCGATATATCGTGACCGTGGATACGGGCGACAAAAAACTGCTTAACGCCTCGTTTACGGATAAATACGGCGATCACGTTGCCCTGAACATCGATCACCACGGCACAAACGGCTTCTTTGCCGATGAAACGCTGGTGGATCCCACCGCAGCGGCAGCCTGCGAAGTGCTGTTCGATCTGTTTACCTTCGCCGGTATCGAAATCACAAAAGAGATCGCCATCTGCTTATACGTCGGCATTTCCACCGACACGGGCTGCTTCCGCTATGCGAATACCACCGCAAAAACCCTGCGCGCCGCCGCCTGTCTGCTTGAAACCGGCATCGATAACGGCGCCGTGAATACGGATATTTTTGAAACCAAAACGCCCCAGTTCGTCGCCTTTGAACGCGCCGCAATGAACGCGCTGCGCCTGTGCCTGGGCGGCAAATGCGCCGTGCTGCGCATACCGCAGCAGATGTATAAAGACGCCGGCATCAAAGAGGCGGATACGCAGGGGGTGAACGGCCTGCCCCGTATGATCGCGGGCGTATACGCGGGGGTAACCGTAAAAGAACGTGAAAACGGCGTTTACCACGCCTCCGTGCGTACCAAAGAGCCGATCAACGCTGCCGCCATCTGCGAGAAATTCGGCGGCGGCGGGCATAAGTACGCCGCGGGCTGCGAATTGGGCAAAGACGGCGAAGCCGCCGAGGCGCAGCTGGTTGCGGCTGTGGAAGAGGCGCTGAAGGCCGCGGGATTACTGAACGGATGATAAACGGATTTGTTGTGCTTGATAAAGGCGAGGGGCTTACCTCGTTTCAGGCGGCAAGCTGCGTAAAACGCATTTATAACCAAAAAAAAGCAGGTCACACGGGTACCCTGGATCCTATGGCCACGGGCGTATTGCCGGTGGCTCTGGGCAGGGCTACCCGCTTTATTGATTTTTTGCCGGATGCGGATAAGGCTTATCTTGCGCGGTTTCGCTGCGGCGTAACCACCGATACGCTCGATATCACCGGCAAGGTGCTCACGCAAACGGACGCGTCCGTTTCCGCCGCCGCGGTGGAAGCCGCGCTGGCGGCGTTCCGGGGAAATATTATGCAGGTGCCGCCCATGTATTCCGCCCTCTCCGTGGGCGGGCAGCGTTTGTACGCCCTCGCCCGAAAGGGGATCGAGGTGGAGCGGCAGGCGCGTCCTGTTACGGTTTACGAACTGGAACTTACCGATGCGCTCCCCGGCGGGGAATTTGAGATCGCCGTGCGCTGCTCCAAGGGCACCTATATCCGGTCGCTGATCTCCGATCTCGGCAATCAGCTTGGCGTCGGCGCCGTAATGACTGCCCTGCGCCGTACTGCCGCAAACGGCTTTACGATTGCAAACGCCTTTACGGAGGAAACGCTGAAAGCCGATCCTGCCGCCGCGCTGCTGCCCTTCGATCAACCCTTCGGCGCATACCCGGCGGTAAGCGTTACCGAAAAACAGGCGCTGCGGTTTGCCAACGGCGGCGCGCTGGCTGCCGACCGTTTGAAAATGACGCTCGCAGAGGGCCGTTATCGTGTTTACAGCCCCGCGGGGGTGTTTCTGGGTCTGGGTGAGCTCCGCACGGAGCCGGAAAGGGAACTGCACGTTCTGCGGGTGACCGGCGATGTATGACGCAAAAGAGCGCGCGCTGGCCCTCGGGTATTTCGACGGGCTTCATGTTGCGCATATGAAAGTGCTTGCGGCCGCTCTGACGCAGAAAAAATGCGGGCTGGTCCCCGCTGTGCTTCTGTTCGACCGCCACCCTGCGGAGGTGCTTTACGGCGCGAAGATATCCCGCCTTCTTACCGAAGCAGACAGAGACGCGATTCTGTCGGATATGGGGTTTGAATTGATCCGTATGTCCTTTGCCGGAATCAAAGACCTTTCCCCCGCATCGTTTTTTTTCGATATTCTTGTGAAAAAGCTGCGCTGCGGCTTTGTTTCATGCGGGTATAATTATACTTTCGGCAAAAACGGCGAAGGTTCCGAGAATCTGCTTGCCGCCCTCTGCCTTACCGGCGGCGTTGCGCTTTCAGTAAGCGAACAGGTCTGCGATAACGGTATTCCCGTGTCTTCCAGCGCGATCCGCAACGCGGCTGCGGAAGGCGATATGGAAACCGTCTCCCGTATGCTGGGCCGTCCTCTCACGTTTGAAGCGCCGGTGTTTTCCGGCGATCACCGGGGCAGAAAGCTGGACGCCCCCACCGCGAACCAGTATCTGCCCGATGGCTTTATCCGTCCCCGCGCCGGGGTCTACACCTCCGTTGCGCAGTTCGAGGGAAAACGGTACCCTGCCGTTACCAATATCGGCGTTCGCCCCACCTTCCACGGTGACAGCTTCCGCAGCGAGACGCATATTATGGATTACAGCGGCGATCTTTACGGTAAACAGATTCGGCTTTATCTTCTTTCTTTTTTGAGGGCAGAGCGCACGTTCGATTCTTTTGACGCGCTGAAAACGCAGATCGGTGCGGATATCGCAGCCGCAAAAAGCCGCGTTTGCGCTTCCGGATTTCTTTCTGAAAAAATTGAAAATGTTTTTAAATAAATGCAAAAAAACTCTTGACAAACGTAACATTTTCCATTATAATAGCAAAGCATTCTGAAAGCAGGAGCATGGCATGGCGGGATAGCTCAGTTGGCTAGAGCACTCGGTTCATACCCGGGGTGTCGAGGGTTCAAATCCCCCTCCCGCTACCAT
>CAMOVW010000150.1 GCA_946627725.1 uncultured Clostridia bacterium | reverse complement strand
TCACTTCAATGCGGGCTACGCGACGTTCGCGCCCGGTGCCGCGGCACTTGGGGCAGGGGTTGGGGATAATGGTTCCCTTGCCGCCGCAACGGGGGCAGGGCTTTTGCGTCTGCATGGTGCCGAGAATGGTGCGCTGCGTTGAGGTCACCTGGCCGCGCCCGCCGCAATCGGGGCAGGTTTGGGTTGTTGTGCCTTTTGCCGCGCCGGAGCCGGAGCACTCGCTGCACACTTCGCTGCGGGGTACTTCCACCGTTTTTCTGCAGCCCTTGGCCGCCTCTTCAAAACTGATGGTGATGTTGGTCTGGATGTCGCTGCCGCGCTGGGGTGCGTTGGGGTTGCGCGTACCGCCGCCGAAGCCGCCGAACCCGCCGAAGAAGGACGAAAAAATGTCGCCCACGTCAAAACCGCCGTCAAAGCCGCCGCCGAAGCCGCCCGCGCCGAAGTTCGGATCCACGCCCGCGTGGCCGTACTGGTCGTAACGCGCCTTTTTCTCAGGATCCGAGAGCACCTCGTAGGCTTCGCCCACCTCTTTGAACTTTGCCTCGGCCTCTTTATTGTTGGGGTTCAGGTCCGGGTGGTATTTTTTCGCCATGGCGCGATAGGCTTTTTTGATCTCGTCTTCGCTTGCGCCCTTCTGGATCCCCAGGACCTCGTAATAATCTCGTTTGTCTGCCATAATATTCCCCCTTCATGCAGGGAGGCGTCAGGAGCGGGGCAAGTGGCTGCCGCTCCTGACTCCCGAATCATTGTTATTGTGTTTCAGAACTCAGTTTACGTCGGTATAGGGTACGTCGTAATAGCCGTCTTCGCCTGCGCCGCCGTTATTGTTGTTTGCGCCGTTGTCACCGCCGAAGCCTGCGCCGGGGTCGCCCGTGAAGCCTGCGCCCGCGCCGGGATCGCCCGCCGGGTTCTGCTGCTTGTAGAGCTGCTCGGAAACCTCGTAGTATATCTTGGTGAGCTCATCCTGACGGGACTTGATCAGGTTGATGTCTTCGCCCTTCAGCGCATCCTTCAGGCCTTCCACCGCGGCGGAGATGCGGCCCTTGTCGGCGTCGCTCAGCTTGTCGCCGCTTTCGGACAGGATCTTTTCGCTCTGGTAAACCATCTGATCGGCGTTGTTGCGCACGTCGAGGTCTTCTTTTCTCTTCTTGTCTTCCTCGGCGAACTGCTCTGCTTCGCGCACGGCCTTCTCAATGTCCTCTTTGCTCATGTTGGAGGAGGCGGTGATGGAAATGGCCTGCTCTTTGCCGGTGCCCAGATCCTTGGCGCTTACGTGTACGATGCCGTTGGCGTCGATATCAAAGGTCACTTCGATCTGCGGAACGCCGCGGCGGGCGGGCAGAATGCCGTCCAGCATGAACATGCCGAGGGTCTTGTTGTCTTTGGCGAATTCACGTTCGCCCTGCAGCACGTGCACCTGCACGCTGCTCTGGTTATCCGCCGCCGTGGAGAAGATCTGGCTCTTCTTGGTGGGGATGGTGGTGTTTCTGTCTATGATCTTGGTGCATACGCCGCCTAGCGTTTCAATGCCCAGCGACAGGGGCGTAACGTCCAGAAGCAGAAGACCCTGTACTTCGCCGCCGAGAACGCCGGCCTGCAGCGCCGCGCCGATGGCTACGCACTCGTCGGGGTTGATGCCCTTGAAGGGCTCTTTGCCGGTAAAGGCCTTTACCGCGTCCTGTACGGCGGGGATACGGCTGGAACCACCCACCATAAGGACCTTGTTGATCTCGCTGATCTTCAGGCCGGAATCCTGGATTGCCTGGCGCACGGGGCCCATGGTGGCTTCTACCAGATCGCTGGTCAGCTCGTTGAACTTTGCGCGGGTAAGGGTGGTTTCCAGATGCTTCGGGCCGGTGGCGTCCGCCGTGATGAAGGGCAGGCTGATGGAGGAGGTGGTAACGCCGGAAAGCTCGATCTTCGCTTTTTCTGCGGCTTCCTTCAGGCGCTGCATGGCCATTTTATCGCCGCGTAGGTCGATGCCCTCGGTCTTTTTGAATTCATTTGCCAGCCAGTCGATGATGCGCTGGTCGAAGTCGTCGCCGCCAAGGCGGTTGTTGCCGGCGGTGGCGAGCACTTCCTGTACGCCGTCGCCCATTTCGATGATGGATACGTCGAAGGTACCGCCGCCGAGGTCGTAAACCATAACCTTCTGGTCGGTCTCTTTGTCGATGCCGTAGGCAAGGGCCGCGGCGGTGGGTTCGTTGATGATACGTTTTACTTCAAGGCCGGCGATCTTGCCCGCGTCTTTGGTGGCCTGGCGCTGCGCGTCGGTGAAGTATGCGGGCACGGTGATCACGGCTTCGGTCACTTTGCCGCCCAGATAGCTCTCGGCGTCGTTCTTCAGCTTGGTGAGGATCATGGCCGAAATTTCCTGCGGGGTGTACGTTTTATCGTCAATGCGCACTCTGTAGTCGGAACCCATCTGACGTTTGATGGACATCACGGTGCGGTCGGGGTTTGTGATGGCCTGGCGCTTTGCCACCTGGCCTACCATTCTTTCGCCGGTTTTGCCGAACGCCACCACGCTGGGGGTGGTGCGGGCGCCTTCGGCGTTGGCAATCACTACGGGCTCGCCGCCTTCGATCACTGCTACGCAGGAGTTGGTTGTACCTAAATCAATACCGATTACTTTTGACATAATAATTTATCCTCCAAATCTCTTAATATTACTTTGTTTATATCAATAACGCGGTTCAGTTGGCCACTTTTACTGTGGCGTGCCTGATCACTTTATCGCCCATTTTGTATCCCTTTGCGAACACGTCCGAAATGCTGTTTTCGGGCAGTTCGTCGTTATCTTCGTGCATCACGCCGTTGTGCAGGTTGGGGTCGAAGGCGTCGCCTTTTTCGCCGAAGCATTCCACGCCGAGTGCAGAAAAGATATCCATCGTCTGCTTCAGGGTCATTTCAACGCCCTTTTTGAAGCTTTCAATGTCGCCCTCCGCGCCGGCTGCCCGTTCAAGGTTATCCGCCACAGGCAGCAGCTTTGCGATGGTTTCGGCTTTCACGTCCTTATACAGGGCTTCTTTCTCTTTCTGGCTGCGTCTGCGGAAGTTATCGTACTCCGCAAGGGTGCGCATCAGCCGGTCGTTCGTTTCCGCCAGTTTCGCTTCCAGCGCCTTTTTTTCATCGTCCTGCGCGGGTGCGTCGTCCTGCGCGGGTGCGTCGTCCTGCGCGGGTGCGTCGTCCTGCGCGGGTGCGTCGTCCTGCGCGGGGGTATCGTTCTGCACCGCTTCGGATTCGTTTGCCGCGGTCTCCTCTTCCGCTGCAAACGTTTCAGGCGCTTCGGCAGCCTGTTCGGGCGCTACGTTCTTTTTTTTCTTTTTGTCTTCTGCCATGATATATGTCAATCCTTTCCGTTGTTGGTATCCAGATTCCCCGAGATCAGTTCGCCTGCCACGTCGCTTACATATTTTACCAGCGGCAGCACGCGGGCGTAATCGGTTTTTATGGGGGCGATCACCGCAATCGCGCCGGCCTCATGGCCGCCCGCTTTGTAAGGGCTTGCGATCACGCAGGCGTTTCTGAGGCAGGAATAGCCGTTTTCGCTTCCGATGCTGATCTTCGGCCCTGCGGAGATATTCTCTTGCAGCAGTTTCAGCAGCTGATCTTTTCCTGCGGTAAATTCGATGATGCGGGGCGCGTCGGTGTGCAGGGAAGAGGAGAGCAGCCTCGGCTGCCCCTTTACGATCACATCCGCCTGCGTGCTCTCGCCGATGGCCTCGTACAGGCTTACCAGCAGGGGAGAGATATCCAGCGCCCGCGCGCCGAGGGATGCGGTCACGGTCTGGAGCGCCGCCCTTGTTACGGCGCCGCAGGTGTTGCCGATGATATTTGCCGCGCATACATTATAAAACAGCTCGTACAGCGCGTAATCCGTTTCGGTTTGCAGCTTTGCGATCCTGCTGCGGAACACCCCTGCCGAAGTGGAGAACACCACCAGCGCGGAGCGTTTGCTCATGGGCAAAAGCTGTACGTTGTTGATCACGGCGTCCGGATAAAAGGGAGTGGTGGCAAGCGCCAATGTTCCCGTAAGCTCCGAAAGCACCTCGCAGCTCTCCGCCAGAATCACGCGGGCGTCGCCCTCAAAGTGGTCTATGCTGCCGGAGATGCGCATCATCTCGGTGGGGGAGGGACTGAACGGCTTCAGAAGCCGGTCTGTATAATAGCGCAGGCCTTTGTCGGAAGGGATTCTTCCGGCGGAGGTGTAGGGCTGCTCTAAATACCCCATCTCAGAGAGCTCGGCCATTTCGTTGCGGATGGTGGCGGAGGATACCGTAATGGGCAGCACGCTTACGAGATATTTTGAGCCCACGGGTTCGCCGGTCTTCACGTAGAATTCCACGATCGCAGCCAGTATCATCTCTTTGCGCTTTGAGAGCTCCATCCGGTACACCTTCTTTTTTTGCTTCTGGAAATTAGCACTCTCAACATCAGAGTGCTAACTCTGCTATTAATATAGTATATTTTCCGTGGTTTGTCAATAGTTTTTTCAGAAAAAAATTCAAAAATTCCCGAACGGCAAAAAAAATGTAGACATTGAAAAATAACGGTGATATAATAAAATATATATCTATATCCAAAACTCTAAAATAATAACGGAGTATTATTTATGGAAGATTTAACAAAGCTTTGTTTTTCATGTATGCGTATGAAAGGGGCCGGCCCCGTTTGCCCGCACTGCGGCAGCGAAGCCAACCCGAAGCAGGAATTCCCCGCGCTGCCGTTGGGCAGCCTTGTGGGCGGCAGATACTATATCGGCAGAGTTACAAAAAAGAACAGCGAGGGTATTACGTATCTGGCATATGATATCAAAGAGGATCTCACCTGTTCGGTGCGGGAGTTCTTTCCCGAATCCCTTGCGGTGCGCGACGAGGATATGGTAACCATCTATTCCGCGCCGGGCAGCGAGCAGGCGTATGCTGAATGCCGCGAATCCTTCAACGAGATGTGGAAAAAGCTGATGCGGCTCAAAGGCCTCACTGCGCTCATCAACGTAACGGACGTGTTCGGTGCGGGCAATACCAGCTACGCAGTGTACGCCGAAACCGAAGAGGAAACGCTGCGGGATTATCTTCTCGATACGGCGCAGGGGTATCTTGAGTGGGAACAGGCGCGTATTCTGTTTATGCCGGTGCTCTCAACGCTGGGTACGCTGCATACCTCAGGTGTGATCCATAAAGGGATCAATCCGGACGCGTTCATTTTTACTTCCGAAGGCAAGCTGAAGCTCACGGATTTCTGTATCCCGCAGGTGCGCCTCGCTTACCGTGAGCTTGAAGCGGATATCCGCGACGGCTATGCTCCGCTGGAAGTATATAAAGAAGACGGCGCCGTCGGCTCCTGGACGGATATCTATTCCTTTTGCGCTGTACTCTACCGCACACTGATCGGTACTACGCCCATCTCCGCCCCGGTGCGCGCGCAGAACGATCAGATGATGATCCCCGCCAAGTTTGCGGAAAAGCTGCCGCCCTACGTGATCAACGCCCTGATCAACGGCATGCAGATCAACGCCGACGACCGTACACGCAATGTGGAGCAGCTCAGAAGCAATCTTTCCGCGTCGCCCAGAGCTGTGGGCGCTTCCGCAAGCATTTATAAATCCCATTCCGTGCTGAACCTCCCCACGGGAGAACTGCGTACCGCCCCGGGGACCGTTGCGCCGGACGGCGTACGGAAACGCGCTCCGCGGCCCATGCAGGCGAGCCCTCAGCCCCAGCGCCGTACCCAGCCTTACGATAACGGCGAAAGCAGGCCCGTAAACGCGGCGCAGAAGCAGGAGAAGCTGAGCCTCAACGCCGAAGCCGCCTATGCGGAACAGCAGATGAAAGAAAAAAAGCGCAAACGCCTTACTTTGCTGCTTGTGCTTGTGATCATCACGCTGCTTGCAGGCGTGGCTCTTGTGGTAAGCGCGCTTTTGGGCGGGGGCGGTTTCGGCGGCGACGACGAGCCCGCTTCCACTCAGCTGCAAATGCTTACCGTGCCGGATTTTGTAAACCAGCAGTTCGACGCCGTTGCGGCGGACGCCTATTACTCGCAGAACCTGCGGCTGATCAAGGTGGAAGAAAATGATCCCACCATACCCAGCGGCCAGATCATTTATCAGAGCATTGCGGCAGGCACCACTGTAACCAAGGGCACCGAGATTCTGCTTACCGTGAGCTCCGGCCCCAGAAGCTTTGAGATCCCGGATGTAACGGGGCTTACCTACGAGAGCGCGCTTGCAACCCTTGCCGCGCAGGGGTTGGTGTGCGTGAAGGCCTCAAAATACAACGACGGCACCCACACCCCCGATACGGTGGCCGAGACTGTGCCGCCGGCAAATACAAAAGTGACTCAGGGCGATACGGTACAGGTTGTGATGTGGTCCTCCTTTGTTGCGGAGAACAGCACCTCCGGTGCGGATACCTCCACGGCGCAGAACCCCCAGAATACCACCGCGCCGGAGCAGCAGCCCACCTCTGCAAATAATCCGCAGAATACCACTGCACCGACCCAGCCCGGTTCGGAATCACAAACGCAAAACTGACATTTTACAGGCGGTAAATATATGTTAACAGATTATTTTCGGCAGCTGCAGGAAGATATCGGCTGCATCCGGGCGCGGGACCCGGCGGCCACCTCGTTGCTTGAGATCATGCTGCTGTATCCCGGCTTGAAGGCGGTGCGTTCGCATCGCAAGGCAAACTGGTTCTATCACCATAAAATGCCTTTTGTGGCCCGTTATATCTCACAGCGCAGCGCCAGAAAAACCAATATCGAGATCCACCCCGGCGCAACCATCGGCCGCCGCTTCTTCATAGACCACGGTACCGGCGTTGTGATCGGCGAAACCGCCGAGATCGGAGACGACGTCACCATTTATCAGGGCGTTACCCTCGGCGGTACCGGTAAAGACGTGGGCAAACGTCACCCCACGGTGGGCAATCACGTGATGATCGGCGCCGGCGCCAAGGTGCTGGGCCCCTTCAAGATCGGCGATAACACCAAAATCGCGGCCGGCAGCGTGGTGCTCAACGAGATTCCCGAAAACTGTACCGCGGTGGGTACCCCCGCCAGAGTCGTCCGGCAAAACGGGCTGCGGGTGGATTATCTGGATCAGGTGGATATCCCCGACCCCGTTCTGCACGAGATGATCCAGATGCAGGAACAGATCGACCTGCTGAAAACCGAACTGCAGGTGCTGAAAAAAACAATGGAAAAAGAAAACAGGAAGGAATGCGCGGGCGCAGAGAGCGAAACAACGCCCGCCGGTGACAATAAATGAAAGTATTCAATACCCTTACGCGGCAGAAAGAAGACCTGATCCCCCTTGAGGAGGGCGTTTTCCGTATCTATGCCTGCGGCCCCACCGTATACAATTATATACATATCGGCAATGCCCGCCCCATCTGCGTGTTCGACGTGCTTCGCCGCTATCTGGAATACCGCGGCAACAAGGTGATCTTCGTGCAGAATTTTACCGATATCGACGATAAGATCATCAACCGCGCCAACGCCGAGGGCGTTACCTTCAAAGAGATTTCCGAAAAGTATATCGAAGAGTATAAAACCGACGCCAAGGGCCTGAATGTGCGCGAGGCCGACGTTCACCCCAAAGCCACCGAGAATATCGGCGAGATCATCTCCATCATTGAAACGCTGATCGAAAAGGGCTACGCCTACGAAGTGCAGGGAGACGTGTATTTCAGCCCCGCCGCCTTCCCGGAATACGGCAAGCTCTCGCATCAGCCGTTGGAGGATCTTGTGAGCGGCGCCCGTATCAATATCGGCGAGCTGAAGCGCGCTCCCGAGGATTTCGCCCTGTGGAAGAGCTCCAAGCCCGGCGAGCCCGCATGGGATTGCCCCTGGGGCAAAGGCCGCCCCGGCTGGCATATCGAGTGCTCCGCCATGAGCCGCCGGTATCTGGGCAAAACCATCGATATCCACTGCGGCGGGCAGGATCTGATCTTCCCCCACCACGAAAACGAGATCGCCCAAAGCGAGTGCTGCAACGGCGTTCCCTTCGCCCGCTATTGGATGCACAACGGCTTCATCACCGTGGATAACGAAAAGATGAGCAAATCCAAGGGCAACTTCTTCACGGTGCGCGATGTGGCGCAGC
>CAMOVW010000149.1 GCA_946627725.1 uncultured Clostridia bacterium | reverse complement strand
TATATTGAAATCTGAAAATCGGTGTGATAAAATAATTTGAATGAAAGATAAGGATTGGAAATGAATGTTCTATATCATAATGGATCTGGAGTGGAATAACTCCTATAACAAATATCGTAAGTGCTTTGTGAATGAGATCCTTGAGATCGGCGCGGTAATGGTTACAGAAGAACTTGAGGTGATCGATACTTTCTCTGTGATAATCCGTTCGCAGTTGATCAAAAAACTGAGCGGTCGCGTAAAGAATCTGACGCATATCACAAATGAAGATATGACGTCAGGCGTCAGCTTTCAGCGTGCTGTTTCTGATTTTACAAAATGGATCGGCAGTAAAAACTGTATTTTCATGTCATGGGGAAATTCCGACATCAGAGTTTTGTACGATAATTATTCTATGTTCTGCAAAATAAAAGGGATCCCGTTTTTAACAGAGTATCTTGATTTGCAGAAATATTGCCAGCAGTTTATCGTCAGCGCAACAAATCAACAGATCAGTTTGGTGAATGCAGCTATTGAAATGGGGATCGATATTTCCGACTGCAAATTTCATCGTGCTTTGGAAGACAGCCTTCTCGGGCTTAGGTGCCTGAAAAAATGCTACAACAAAGACCATCTGATGAACAGTTCTGTGATTTGCGATGAAGCGTTCTATCAAAAACTCATGTTTAAGGCGTCGTATATTACAAACATCAACAACCCGAAAATAGATAAAGAAAAACTCAAATGCAAATGCGACGTATGCGCATCATTCATGAATCGGATGAGTGACTGGAAGAGTATCAATCAAACATTTTCTGCTTTGTTTTATTGTAAAAACTGCGAACGGTTGGTTCGTTATTCTGTTCGTTTCAAAGAGTATTATGATAAGATCGATGTAAAAACAAGCATCAGTGAACTGAAAAAAACAGACGGCGAAAATTAGAGGACCCTTTATGAGCAAAAAAACATATGTTGTTTTCGTGATTATATTTCTGCTGATATCATTTTTTGCGGTATTTATCGGCCTGTTATTGAACGATGCGCTGCCGGAACAGATGTCATACGGCATTCAATCGTTTATTCAGCAGATCAGTACAAAACATGAGCCGCAGCCGCAGGAAACCGAAGGGGAGAGCGGCGGTTTTATTTCACTGTCCCGTCCGAGAATGCCAGACGACGTACATGCTGTTTATATCGATCTCGGCAAAGAACTTTCCCCTTTTAAAAATGATTCTTCTGCATATTCTGCCTTTATTTCAGAGGCGGAAGCAAACTTTAACTATCTGAAGAATTTCCTTACAGATACTTTATTCATTACGCCTGATTATACCGGGGCCGCAGGAAAACTGTTTGACGCCTATGGAAACCAAGTAGATATTTTGCGCGAATATCTTAAATATGCAGAACAGCATTCCTGTTTCAAGGTGCTTGTGATCAATGATTCAATTATATTTCAAAACGGGCAGTTGTCATATGAAGCGGTAAAAAACTATTTGCGCAGCTATTCTTTTGACGCTGTTCTGCTTTCCAGCCAGACTTTGACGTCCCAGCAGAAAATCAGTGAAGGCGTTGGGCTTTTCGGAAAATATATAAAAATGGATTTTGCCGGGAATTGTTTTTTTGGTGTTGAAATCCAAAGCAGCGCTGCCGCAAGATATGCGGATGCGGATACTGTTGCGGCATTGGAATCCGGTTTTGTTGATTTCGCCGTTGTAGAGGGTAATGCAATGGCCAACCCGGTATTGCCCTTTGGCCCCGTAATGGGTTGGTGGAACGCGAAAGCACAGGTGTATCCGGATATCGCTTTTTACTGTAAACATCGCAACGATCTTGTATGTACAAATACGGCCGATTGGAGCAATTATGTTGAGATCTGCGATCAGGTCCGTTTTTTGTGGGATTGTGAGAATTTCAAAGGAAGCGCTTTCTATAATGTAACAGCGCTGAAACAGGATATAAGCACTGCTTCGCTGCGGTTATCTTATTTGTACTATGACGGTCAATTGGAAGATTTGTCTGTTAACACCATTCAATTGAACCCCGATAACAGCGTAAGCTTTACGGGAAGCACAAGCGAGGGACATAAAGTTTTATGTAACGGAAGAGTGATAAGCAACGTACCTGCATTTTCTTATTCTGTTCCGTTAAGCGCTGGAGAAAACGTTTTCAAATTTTTCAGCGCAGGTAAAACATTAAGATATCGGATTTATAACAATACCCGTATTATATATGATTATGCGCCGCAGAATGATATCAAACCGCACAGCGGTGAAACCGTAATGATATCTGCCGTTTGTATGGCCGGCGCCGACGTAAAATGTGCGGTAAACGGAAAAACATACCAGATGACGGAAGAATATGTCACAGACGGAATCAATCTTCCGGATGGTTATCGTTTATTTGCGTGCGGCATCCGTTTTACCGGAAATAACTATTCCGACCTTGATCTCGGGAAAATCGTTATTGCCGCCACATTGGGGGATGGTTCCGAAACGGTGACCGCAGCCGGAATAACAGTATTAAAATCCGAAACAGGCGGTTTGTTGAACAAGCTGCGCGGATTATTTGCGCCGGAATCGGAGACCTCCGTAACCGCGAACCAGAATCAGTTTTCTTTTGTTAATACCGTATCTCCGTTTCATGACAACGGTCTGGGTACGGCGCTGCTTTGCAGGATCGTGAATGATGATACGGAAACGATAGGAACGGCTACGGAGAAGGATTCCTATCATGCGGATTTCTCCACACTTCCTGAAGGTACAATCGATTATATCCAATCAATAACCGTAGGTGAGGGCGGCTATCTTCGATATGAACTCAGATCCGGCATTACCGTATACGGCGTTAACTGCGAACTGATCAATAATGGCTATGTGCTCCCGAAGAACCGTGTTTTTGTGAACCGTGTTGACGACTCATCCCCCTCGTCTACAGACATTGTTTTCAACATGGATTGGTTCAGCCCTGTTACGGTAAAATGCTGTCCGCAGGAATACACGACAGGGTATCAATCATATTCATTTAATATTTCCGACTTTACGGCGCAATATGTGGACGTAACATTTCATTATACCGGAGATTTTTATAATTCATCTCTGCTTACCTTTGACGCCGCCTCTCCGTTCAGCCGCAGCGAGCTTTACGCAGAAGGGGATGATAACCTTATTTTGCGGTTGTATTTGAAAAAATCCGGCCAGTTTTACGGTTTTGATTTGTATCAAAACGAGCAGAATCAGTTGGTTTTGAGTTGTAAAAAACACGGCGACGCTTCACTTCAGGGGAAGGTTGTTATGCTGGACCCCGGACATGGCGGTTTGTCTATGACCGGTACAGCGCTTGCAGATGATTCAGTTGCCGAAAAAACCGTTACGTTGGCAATTGCGTTAAAAACAAAACAGATGCTTGAATCCAAAGGCGCCCAGGTGCTTATGACGCGTATTATGGATACGCCTCTCACGCTGGAAGAACGATGCGTGATTCAAAGTGACGCGAATCCGGATATATTTGTAAGTATCCACTGTGACGGTACCGACAGCGCCGCAGAAGCGGGAACGCATTCCTTTTATTTCAGACCGTATTCTCAGCCCCTGGCAAATACGATCAATCAATCGCTTGCATCTGTTTATAAAACATATATTTACTCGCCGACAGATACCAATTTTTCAAAAGTTGACAAACCGATAAAGTATTATCCGTTCTTTGTTACAAGAATGAATCATTGTCCTTCCGTACTGGTAGAAACAGGGTTTATGACAAATCCGATCGAAGGACAGATTCTTGCGGGAGACAATGCGCAGTATTGGATCGCAAAAGGCATTGCGGACGGGATCGAAGCATATTTTGCTTCAAATCACGTATAAAAACGGGAGGCATTTTTGCCTCCCGTTTTTATCTTATCAGAGACTCTCACAAATCTCTTTTGTATCCTGAGCGATCATTAGTTCCTCGTTTGTAGGTATCACAAACATGCGAAGTTTTGATCCTGGTACGGAAATCTCGAGTTCTTCGCCGCGTTTTGCGTTTGCGGTTTCATCAATTTCCGTCCCAAGGAAACGGAGTTTCTCGGCAACTCTTGTACGATACTGCGGATTGTTTTCGCCGATACCGCCTGTAAATACGACGGCGTCGATCCCGCCCATCGCAGCCGCAAAACCGCCGATATACTTGGTAAGCTGATGGCAAAGCATGGATTCTACAAGCTTCGCACGTTCATCGCCTGCTTTTGCACGATTCTCGATTTCACGGTTATCCGCGGTTCCGGTAAGGCCGAGCATACCGGATTTTTTATTCATAACGGTATCGATCTCATCTGCGGTAAGATTCTCTTTTTTCATCAGAATGGGAACGATCGCAGGATCGATAGAACCGCAGCGCGTGCCCATCAAAATGCCCTCAAGCGGGGTTACGCCCATGGTTGTATCAAAGCATTTGCCATCCATTACAGCGGAAATGGAAGAGCCGTTGCCGAGATGGCATGTAACGATCTTTGTACCTTCCGCCTTGCCGCCGAGCAGCTTGATGCATCTTTTGCTTACAAAACGGTGAGACGTGCCGTGGAATCCGTAACGACGAATGGAATACTTTTCATAATACTCATAGGGCAAAGCATACATATATGCATAATCCGGCATGGTGGCATGGAAACCGGTATCAAACACCGCAACCTGCGGAACGCCGGGCATGATTTTTTCGCAGGCCTCAATGCCCATAAGATTTGCGGGATTGTGAAGCGGCCCAAGATCAAAACACTCGCGGATCGCTTCTTTCACCTTTTCATCAACAAGTACGGAACCGTTGAATTTTTCACCGCCGTGCAGAACACGATGCCCTACCGCATTGATCTCTTCCATAGAGCCGATCACGCCGCGCTCTTTGCTGGTAAGAGCCTCAAGCACGATCTTGATGGCGGCGCTGTGATCTTCCATAAGCATCGGGATCTTTTTGCAGCTCTTTTCGGGAGATCCTGTAACGCTGTGGGTAAATGTGCAGTTGTCGTATGATATCTGTTCACAAATACCTTTTGCAAGCAATGATTCGGTCTCCATATCAATCAGCTGATACTTAAGAGAAGAACTTCCGCAATTGATAACAAGAATTTTCATTTGTTTTCCTCCATAAAAAACTTGAATTAAATGTTAATCTCATATATTATATACATTAAGTAATTATTTTTCAAGTATTATTTTTTAAGGCGAGAAAAAATGAGAAATACGGCATTTATCATCTGTGAATATAACCCGTTTCATAACGGGCATATGTATCATATTGAAAAAACGCGTGAAAACGGGGCAAATACATTGATCTGCATCATGAGCGGAAACTTTGTGCAGCGCGGCGATATCGCATTCTGTGATAAAAATATACGTGCAAAATCAGCCGTAGATCACGGGGCCGACCTTGTTTTGGAATTACCGGTGAAATACGTATTATCCGGCGCAAATCATTTTGCATTCGGCGCAATGGAAATCATTAAGGAAACCGGCATGTCGGGAACGCTCTCATTCGGCGCGTCAGCCCCTCTTGAAGATCTTTTCCGTTTGGCAAAACGTTCGGAATCGCCTGAAACAGCAAAGGCCGTTGCCGCGCTTTCGCGTGAAAAGGGAATCACATACGCCGCTGCATTTCAGAAAACGCTGGCGGAAATCGAACCGGATCGTTCCGAGCTGTTGTCTGACCCGAATAATATTCTTGCGCTTGAATACATTAAAGCCGCAAATAAGGAAAAAGCTGATCTTGAATATTTTTCTTTACAAAGAACGGTTCTTCATGATTCAGAGGACATCCAAGGAAAGTATGCCGGGGCCAAATATATCAGAGATGTCGTTTATAAAACAGGAAATCTGACCGACGTGCAGACTTATCTTCCGGAAGACGTCTATCATACGTTGCTGCAGGGTTGGATACATGGCGATCTTCCGTCAAGCAAAACACATTTTTCTGCTGCAGCAATGGCAAGGCTCATATCTTTACAGGCATCTGATTTCGCCCAGATAAACGGCGTCAATATGGGAATTGAAAATCGTATTCTTCGGTGTTTGATGAACAGTTCAGATATTTACACGTTGTTTGATTCTGTAAAGACAAAACGTTTTACACACGCACGTATACGCCAGATCCTTTTGTCGGCAGCTTTCGGGATCAAAAAAACAGCACTCGACAGGAAACAACCCTATATACGAGTGCTGGGAATGAATGAAAAAGGGAAAGCCTGCATAAAAGCAATCCGTAAGCATTCTTCTGTTCCGGTTATTATGAATATCTCTGAAGCTCCTGATTGCGAAGAAAAAGAACTGGATGCTCTTTGCGGCAAGATATTCGATATGTGTCGGCCTTCGCCAAAACATAAAGCGCCGGAATACGCGGTAAAACCTTATGTTTTATAATACAGCGCAGAAAGTTCGCTTAACGGACCTTTCAATGCCGAATATGCGGTAGTGCTCTCATCGTCGTCAAGAACACGGTTGAATCTGTTTTTTCCGTTATTTGATCCCTGTAATTTTGAAATGATTTCTGTTTTCAGTTCCCGGATGGAATCGTTTTGCAAAACGGAGATTTCTTGCATGCAGATCTCTATACTGTCGTCAGGCGTAATATCACGCATGGTGATCTGAACAAAACCGTTATCCGCTTTTTTTTCAAATCCCGCGGGGGCCCCGTTCTTCTTCACCGTTATCATTGCTGATTCTGTAATATCCCTGAAAGAAAACAGACATGTTCTGTTATGCGGAATAACGCATTTATCCCCTTTTGCTTTGCCATAGGTGAAGCAAAGGGAATTGTTTTCTTCTGACACTTCAAAATCGGTTTCGGCAAAAACACCGTTTTTATAAGCGTTGCTGACGCCGTCGTCTTCATACAGCGTATAAGAACCGTTTCCCCGATAGATCAATAGTTCAAGCGCCTCGGGGTTCGCAGAATCATTGGTTTCTGTGTTTATGTCAAGAGGAATAATTGCCCCTTCCCGCGCAAGCACGGGGATCCATGCTTCATCTCTATAAAGCGTTGTTTCAACATTTCCTTTATAAATTCTGCCGTTAAAGATATCGGTATATCTTCCTTCCGGAAGAAAAACGCTTACCCCGGCAAATCCGTTTTGCGGATCGATTTTTTCTGTGATCGGGCAAACGATAAGATTCGGCCCGAAATAATACTGATTCGGTACGTTATAGGCTCGTTCATCCTGCGGATAGAGATAATACATCGGGCGGATCAGAGGTATTCCGTTTTGCGCGGTATCACGGTTTGCTGTATAAAGATACGGTATCAGACGATGCCTGAAACGAAGCGCCGTCGATGCAAACATTTCTACGTCCGCGCGGTATTTCCAAGGTTCTTTACCCATAAATTCATTTGACGTGGAGTGCAGCCGCATAATAGGGCTGAAAACGCCGAACTGCACCCAACGGAGATACAATTCATCATCTCTTTCGCCGAAATGATGCCCGCCGATATCGTGGCTCCACCAGGTATAACCGATATTGGACGCCGTAGCGGTGAAATAAGGCTGAAAGGCAAGCGCGGACCAGGATTGTGCGCTGTCGCCCGAAAACCCCAACGGGTAACGGTGTGAACCTGCCCCGGCAAAACGGGATAGGATCAAAGGGCGTTTGTTGTTTCTGCCGTTGTCGATATAATGATAATGATTCAGCGCCCACAAAGGATCCAGCCCGGGGATCCTGGTTTTCGTGCCTTGCTGCCAGTCGATCCACCAGAAATCAACGCCGTCTTCTTCATGCGGATGATGAAGGAATTTGAAGTAACCTTCTCTGAATTTCGGATCGGTGATATCAAAATGGATCTGCTGTTTTGTGGAGGGATCAATGCCCATAAACACGCAGAAATCATGATATGCGTCTTCGTAAAACTTGCATCCGGAAGCAGGATGCAAATTCATCGTAATTTTCAGATTATGGTCTTTCAGCCATTTCAAAAAAGCTTTCGGCGCCGGAAACAGATCTGTATTCCAGGAATAACCGGTCCATCCGGGGTTGGTAAAATTATAGAACAATTCAAGCACGCCGCGTTTGTCTTTTTTATCCTGCGCGTCTTTGCCGAACTTTTCTACAACCTTAACCCAATGCCAGTCCATATCAATGGTTGCAACGGTAATCGGGATTTTTTTTGATTTAAATTTTTTCATCAAACTGATGTATTCATCCTGCGTATAGGC
>CAMOVW010000148.1 GCA_946627725.1 uncultured Clostridia bacterium | reverse complement strand
ACGGCAAGAACCTGAAGGACATCGACATCGGCTACTACCGCAGCCAGCTCGGCTTTGTGCAGCAGGAACCGCTGATGTTCCGGGATACCATTTTCAACAATATCGCCTACGGCAAGCCCGGCGCCCACGTGGAAGAGGTGTTCCGCGCGGCGGATATCGCCAACGCCCACGGCTTTATCACCCGCCTGCCGGACGGCTATGATACCCTTCTGGGCGAGCGCGGCATCGGCCTTTCCGGCGGCGAGAAACAGCGGCTGAGCATTGCCCGCGCCGTGATGCGCAACCCGGGCATACTGATCTTTGACGAGGCCACCGCCTCGGTGGACAGCGAAACCGAGCACCTGATCCAGGGCGCCATCGAGAACCTGATCCGCGGGCGCACCACGCTGATGATCGCCCACCGGCTTTCCACTTTGCGCAAGGCGAACAAGATCGTTGTGGTGGATAAGGGCCGCATCATAGAGTGCGGCACGCCCGAAGAGCTGATGGCGATGAAGGGCAAATACTACAAGCTGATTCAGATACAGAGCATGGGCGAAAAGGTTGAGGCCGAGAAAAAGGCCGAGAATTTTGAATAAGGAGGGCGAAACGATGCTGCGATACATTGAAGGCAACGAAGTGAAACTCACCCCCAACGACGGTATTTTTATCGACGCGGAATTCTATTATACCAAAGAGAAGTTCACCGCGCTGGAGCCGCACCGGCTGTTTCCGAAGAGCGGCGGCAACAAATACGTCACCCTGCTGGACGGAGAGGGCAATCAGGTGGCCATTATACGGGACACGGCCGCCCTGCTGCCGGAATCACGCAAAACGGTGGAGGACGCGCTGGAGGAATACTATATGATCCCCCGCATTACAAGATTTATCAGCATGGTGGACACCTTTAAGATATGGATGTGGACAGCGGAAACGGACCATGGTATAATCACCTTTGAGATCAAGAACCATATCTCCACCGTGAAGCCGCTGTACGACGGCCGCGTGCTGATCACCGACACCAGCGACAACCGCTATGAAATACCGGATTACCGCAAAATGGACCCCAGAAGCGTAAAAATGATAGAAACGATGCTGTAAAAAGGAGAAACTGAAGAATGAAACTGATGATTGCCATTGTAAACAACGACGACAGCGCGGTGGTATCCTCCGCCCTTACCAGAGAAAACTATACGGTAACGAAGCTTTCCACCACCGGCGGATTTCTGATGGTGGGCAACACCACCTTTCTGATCGGCACCGAAGAAAACCGGGTGCCCCGGGCGAAAGAGATCATTAAGGAGTATTCAAAAACCCGCACCCACGACGCGGCCTCTACCGCCTCTTTCGGCAAGGGCCTTGCGGACGGCGACCTTGGCGCAAAGGTAAACGTAGGCGGCGCAATGGTGTTTGTGCTGAGCGTGGACGAGGCGGAAAAATACTGAGCCGTTGCCGGGCGGGAGGCGTGGAGCGGTAAATTATAATTTATCTGTTCGCTGCGCGAACGGGCAAATGCACCTTCGGTGCGGGAGAATGCGCCATACGGCGCGGGAGAATGTGCCTTCGGCACGGGAGATGTGCCTTACGGCACGGGGAAGTTACATAGCCTGTGTTATTATCCCGCGAGCGGCAGCGAGCATTCTCCCGCGAACGTCAGTGAGCACTTGCCCGTGAGCGAAGCGAACACTCTCCCGCGAACGAAGTGAGCATTCTCCCTGTCGCGCCTGCGGCGCGACAAACTGCAATTTTCCGTATCACACTACCGCTTTCAGCCTTTTTACAGAAAAAGCTTGTATATTCATCAGGAATGATGTAAACTATTAATATATTTTAATCGGAGGGGATCATTCTTGAAGAACGACGTTGTGGAGAAACGGCGCGCGATCCTGATCAACGTGGCGTATCTCGCGCTGATCGTGGCCGTGTTCTACTTTGTGATAAAAACCTGCTTCGGGCTGCTGCTGCCCTTTATTGTGGCGTTTATCATTGCGGCGGCGATACAGCGGCCGGTGCATTTTCTGAGCGAAAAAACCCACATCGGCAGGGGGCCCTTCAGCACCGTGTTCGTGCTGCTGATCATCGGCGTGATCGGGCTGCTGCTGTTTTTGTTGGGCAACCGGCTGTTTATACGGGCGAAGGGCTTTTACGATTACATTATGCTGCGCATGCAGAACCTGCCGGAATTTCTTACCGAGATCCGTGATTGGGTGGTAGGCGCGGTCAGTTTTTTGCCGGGTTCCATGCGCGAAAGCGTGACCGGCAGCATTACCGTGTTTTTTGACGACCTGATCAAAAACGGGTTCAAGGGGCTGTCGCTCTCGGGCTTCAGCATCAACTGGGGCTCGCTGGTATCCGCGGGCGCGGGCACAATAAAGGATACCGTGGTGCAGATCCCCTCGGTACTGATCGGCATTGTGATCTCCATTGTGGCGAGCGTATTTCTGACCATTGAATACAACGAGATCAAGGCATTTATCATCCGCCAGTTTTCGCCCCGCAACCGCACGAAGATCCGCACGGCAAAGGCAGTGGCGGTAACCACGCTGAAAAAGATGTTTAAGGCTTACGGCCTGATTATGCTGATCACCACCACGGAACTGTGCATCGGGCTCGGCATACTGAAGCTGCTGAAGGTATTCGATTCCGACTATATCGTATTTCTTTCGATCATTATCGCCATTATAGATATCATCCCGGTGCTGGGTACCGGTACCGTGCTGATCCCCTGGGCGGTGTATTCGCTGATCACCGGCAGTATATCGCTGGGCATAGGGCTGATCGTGATCTACGCGGTGATTCTGGTGATCAGGCAGATCATAGAGCCAAAGCTTGTGGCGGGGCAGGTGGGCCTCTCCCCCATTGTTACGATCATCGCCATGTATGTGGGCACAAAGCTGCTGGGCGTGCTGGGCTTCTTTATACTGCCCTTTACCGTGATACTGATCAAAAAGTTCAACGACGAGGGCATCATCCACCTGTTCAAAAGAAAAGAAGACGAACCGGATCAATCCCCTGCGGAAACGGTTGAACCGGCTGCCGTGCCGGAAAATATGAACAATCCTTAAATTATTTTTGAGTAAATTGTAAAAATATTTTTCGTATTTTCTATTTTAGAAATATAATCGATTGTTTTTATGATATGATAGACTCGATATCGATTTAGAACAATTCATTTTCAGGAGGATATACGTATGCTGCAGGCTCTGTTACAGACGATTGCAAACCTCGGGTTTGACGCACAGGCGGTGAACACCTCTTTTAACAGCATTCTTGAAACCATTAAAAACGGGAATACCGGCTCTCTGGACGGCATTATGGGGATCTTTCGCGGCGTGCTCTCGGTGGTTACCGGGATCGACGCAGCCGAGCTCAGCCTGATCGCCAGCTCCCTTGCCACAAGCGTGCTGGATATGCTCTCAAGCGCAGGCGCGTCTTCGGTGCTTTCCACCATCACAGGCGCATAAGGTTATAAAAAGAATAAAAGACAGAAACGCCGGAAAGGGATAACCTTTCCGGCGAAAGTTTTTTGTGGGGGCGAATCATTGGGAGGGAAAGATATTGCAGTTTGGCGATGCAAGCGTTGAGCATAGAGCGTTGAGCGTTGAGCAAATCACAGCGCGGGATTGGCTGTTCGTGTTATTGCAACGAATCAAAATGCCTGAAAATCAAAGGGGAATTCCGGCTGTACATGATGTTCAGAAAAACCTTTTCCCAACTTTTGTAGCTGGCTCAATGCTCAACGCTCAATGCTTCTCGATAATATAATTTACAGCTTAACCTCAAACCTCGCGTTTGGTATGTTTTCGTCCAGGGGGAGGGCGTGGATGAAATCCCAGCCTGTGCCTGTCAGTTTATCGGGGTAAAGGGAGAGCACGAAGCCCTGGCCGGGGGTGGGGTTGGGGCCGTGGTTGGCGCAGGCGACGGTGGGGGCGGCGATCATATGCAGGCGATCGCTGTTTTCTACGTTATATTCGCTGATACCGTAGTGCAGGTGGCCGGTGAGGTAGAACACATCGCCGTGGGTGGACAGGATGTGCCGCAGTTCGCCGTCCTGCAGGCCGATACCGCCGCGCCAGCTGCCGCGCCCCTCCCACGTAACGGGAAGGCCGTTTGTGTAATTCAGGGGCTGGTGGTTCAGCACAAAAGCGGGCTTGCCCGCGGCCTCGGCTTTTTTGAGCTCCGCCTTGATAAAAGCAAGCTGCGCTTTGCCGATATGGGCGGCCTCAAAGGAATTGCGGTCCGCCCCCATCACGATCAGCGGGTAACCGCCGATCTGCGTGCTGAAATAATAGTGATCGTAGGGGCACATGGGGCTGTTTTTTACGTCGCACAAAAAGGCGCGGAACCGGCGCAGCTGCGATTTATAGGGCCGGATGCGGATATCGTGGTTACCGGTGCAGCAGACGACGGAATCCGCATTTTCGGAAGCGAGATTCAGGCATTGAGCCACGGCGGAATATTCCGCTTCCCTGCCGAATTCGGCGATATCGCCTGCGATCAGAAGGGCGTCCGCCCTGCCCTCGGCATCCCGCACCGCCTCACAAGCCGCGCGGAACCGTTTCACCCGACCGGTTTCCACCGGCGAGATCTGCGGATCGCCCCAGAATACAATATTCAACAGAGCGGAAGGATCGAAATATAGTTTGTTCATAAAAGGAAGCTCCGTTTCATGGATTCAAAATAATGTGGGAAATTGCAGTTTATCGCACAGCGATAAACTGCAATTGAGGTAAGAGGTAAGAGTGAAGAGTGAAGAGTGGAGGAAGGGCTGCGCCCTTACCCATTATATAAGAACCTGCCGCTGCGCGACAGAACCTTGTTATTCGCTTCGCTCATTATAATGCCGGCCGCAGGCCCCTTTCTTCTTCACTATTCACTCTTACTTCTTCACTATTATAATTTGGCGCGCAGGCGCGCGACAAATTATAATTTGAAGTCCCCGTCACCCCTGCCGCTCGAAACGGGCGCCGAGTTTTTCGGCGAGGGTTTCCATGGCTTCGGGGGACGGCGGGACGACTTCCGCAGTGGGGCAGGGGCGCTGCAGCGCGGCGTATTTGCCGGTTCCGATGTTGTGGTAGGCCATCAGCTCCGGCGGGCGGGCGCATTCCGCGGCGAAGGCAGCCACGGCGGGGGCTTCTTCTGCGTTGAAGCCGGGGATATAAGGCATGCGGAAGCGTATATTCGCCCCGCGTTCGGCAAGGGCGCGGGCGTTTTGCAGGATCTGCCGGTTGGAAACGCCGGTGTTTTTTTGATGGGCGAGCGCGTCGATCCCCTTGATATCGTACAAGAACAGGTCCGTGACCGATAAGAACGGTTCCAGAACGCGCCACGGCACGTTGCCAGCGGTTTCAACGGCGGTATGAATTCCGTGTGCTTTGCAGGCGGATAAGATCTCCAGCGCCGCATCGGGCTGCAGCAGCGGCTCGCCGCCGGACAGGGTAACGCCCCCGCCGGAGGTACGGTAAAAGGGCTGATCCCGCAGCACGGTACGGATGATTTCCGCGGTATCCGCTTCCCTGCCGCTGCGCTCTCTTGCGCCGTGGATACAGACCGCTGCGCACCTGCCGCAGCGTTCGCATTCGGGGGTGAAGGCCTTTTCGCAAAAAGCCCTGCAGGCGCCGCAGCCGGTACACTTCTCACGGTACAGCATCAGTTCCGGCGCGGGGCGCTGCGATTCCGGATTATGGCACCACAGGCAGCGCAGATTGCAGCCCTTGAAGAACACGGTGGTGCGGATGCCGGGCCCATCGTGCAGGCTGAAGCGCTGAATATCGAAAATACAGGCAGTGCTCAAAGCGCCACTTCCGTTCTGGCGAGGATATTCTCTTGCAGGGGCGGGGGCAGTTTTACGAAATACTGGCTGAAGCCGCCCACCCGCACGATCAGGTTCTGATGCCGCTCGGGGTGGTCTACCGCATCCAGCAGCTCCTCACGGGAGACGACGTTGATCTGCAGCGTCTGGCCGCCGCCCTCAAAATAGGCTTTGGCAAGGGCGATAAAGGCCGCCATGCCCGTTTCGGTACCGAACTGCGCCTTTGAGAACTTCATCTGCATCACGTTGCCGCTGGTGGCAAGATACTGATTGCCGCACATCACACTGGAGAGCAGCGCGGTGGGGCCCAGTTTATCGCAGCCCGGAGAGGCGCCGATGGAATCCGCCAGCAGCTTTTCGCCCTTCTTTTTGCCGTTGGGCAGGGCGCCCAGGTGGAAGCCGTAGTTGGGCGCCCGGTGGAAGGTGGAGCACCCCACGCCGAACACGCCGCCCCGCCAGGTGGGCTTGGTTTGAAAATACCTGTAAAGGTGATCGGTGATCTCGGCGTAGATGGCGTCCACGTCTTCAAAATCGTTGCCGAACTTATGGTAAGAGGAGAGATCCTGCCACAGCGCTTCGTACCCCTCATAGTTTCGGTCCAGCGCCTCCACAAGCTGAGCCATGGTATATTTCTTTTCGTCAAAAATATAGTGCTTTACGGCGGCGAGGCTGTCCGCCGTATCGGGAAGCCCCTCGGTGAGCACCTGCCCGTGGCCGTAATAGGGGCCGCGGTTTTTGTAATCCAGCCCTTTTTCGATGCAGCCCTGCTCTATCAGGCTCTTATAAGGGTTGGGCGCCCATTCGGCAAACAGGGCCTGCGCCTTGTTGGAGGTTTCGGTGATATAATCCGCAAGGTATTCGATCTGCTTTTTATAGGCCTCCATCAGCTGATCAAAAGAGGTGAACCCGCGGGCGTCGCCGGTTTCAAGGCCCAGCTTTTCTTCGCTGAACTTGCACACGCCGTTGAACAGGGCAAACTCCAGCGCTTTCGCCACGCTGATCTCGCCGTCTTCCAGCCCCATATGGGATTTGCCGAAGATATCGATCTGGTTGCAGCCGTTCATACAGTACAGGTGCGCGTCCGACGCCGGAATACCGATGGCCTCCAGCGCGGTGCATACGCAATCGTCGTTATAAATGGCGGGCATACCGATACCGGTGGCAAGGGTCTCGGCGGCGGCCTTCCAGAGGGCCTCCGGTGAATTTTTATGCAGGCGCAGCGTGAGATTGGGGGTATCGTAACGTTTCTCACGGGCCATTTTCAGCACGTCGTAGGTGAGGGCGCAGGTGTGGTCTCGGCCGAATTCGTCGCTGCGGCCCACGCACAGGTTCCACGTGCGGGTTTTGTGGAACAGCTCCCAAAGTTTTTCGAGGCATACCCAACGGTCGGCGGGATCGGCGTTCTCATAATACGGCCCGAGGGCGTAATCGAACAGGCCGGGGGAATCGATATCCAGGAACGCGAAGCAGAACCAGAACATCTGGCAGGCCTCGTAAAAATCGCGGGGCTGACGCTGCGGGATATGATCGAACGCCCGCGCCATGCGCAGCAGAACCGCCTTTTCTTCCCCTTCGGCGGTCTCGGCCATCTCTTTTGCCTTTGCGCCGTAGCGGGCGGCAAGCAGTTCGAGGGCGTCCAAGGTGCGCTCCAGCGCATCATAAAACTCGCCTTTTTCGGTGTGCACGGCCCGGAAGCGTTTTATCTTTTCGCGGATACCGTTGGTACCCACCCGCAGAAGCAGCTCGTAATCGGGGTTGGAATGGCCGCCACCGGCAGCCCAGCAGCATTTGTTGATTTCAAGCTTTTCCTGCAGCGGGGTGCGGGCTTTGCTGATCACCCGGGCGGTTTCGTAGGGGAAGAAATAATCGTAATACACGTTGATGATCTCTTCCATCTCAGGGTGTTCGCTGATGTTCCGGTCCCGTTTGCGGCTGTTCAGGCAGATGCCGTCCGCACGGGAGTAATGCACCGCGTAACTGCCCATGCCGCCCAAAGGCGCGACGAACCAATCGGATGAATCGATGCCGAACTCCAGCTCTTCGGCAAAGGTGTAAATACCGTTTGCGATGCGGCTTTCGGCGTCTTTTTTTTCGGAATGCATATACCCCCACGCAAAGGGTTCAAGATGCTTCATATCCATACGGGAAAAACCTCCCTATACTGATTTTATATCATATTATACTTTAGCATACGGAACAGAAAAACGCAAGCGCGCCGCGGGATTTTTTACGGATCTTTGCGGGAAAATGCAGTTTGTCGCGCCGCAGGCGCGACCGCCGTTTGCCGTTTGCCGTTCGCCGTTCGCAAGAATCACAGAGTCCGCAATGAGGCGCGACGCCGGATCGTAGGGCGGCATTTTATGCCGCGTTAATTACAAAAGGACGGAACAT
>CAMOVW010000147.1 GCA_946627725.1 uncultured Clostridia bacterium | reverse complement strand
ACCGAAGGTGCACCCTCCCGTGAGCGCAGCGAACCCAGCGACAAACTGCAATTTCCATCTTCCCAAAAAAGTATTTACCAACGCGTACGTTTGTGTTATAATGAATAAAAATAATAAAAAACGTACAATTGAGGAGGAACGTATGATAAATAATCGTAAAATCGTGATCACCGGCGCTTCCAGCGGCATCGGGTTTGAAACCCTCCGCCTGCTTGCCCGGGGGGCGGGCAACCGGATACTGGCGGTATCGCGCCACGCGGAGCAGCTGCTTTCCACCTTTGCGGATAACGTGATCCCCTTCAACGCGGATATCAGCTCCGCAGCGGGGGTGGACAGCGTATTTGAAAAGGCGAACGAAGTGTTCGGCGGCGAGAAGATCGATATCTTTTACGCCAACGCAGGGTTCCCCTATTACGAAGAATACAACTACGAGGATTGGGACCGGGTTAAGGTGATGTTCGACACCAACACCCTCTCGCCCATTTACACCTATTCCAAATACATTCACCACCTGAACGGCCGCCCCGGCATTCTGGCCATAACGGTGAGCGCCATCGGCCAGATGGCCATGCCCGGCTACGCCATTTATTCCGCCACCAAGTTCGGCCTGCAGGGCTTTCAGGAGGCCATACGGCTGGAGAAGCCGAAAAACCTGCAGATCACCTGCCTGTACCCGGTGGCCACGGATACCAACTTCTTCCGCGTGGCAAACGAAGTGCCCTTTGAGAAGCCCTTCCCGGTGCAGCAGCCGGACGTGGTAGCCCGCAAAATGGTGGCGGGCATCGAAAAGGGCAAAAAATCCGTATCCCCCAGCCCGCTGTTCGGTCTTTCCAAGGTGCTGATGGGCGTTTGCCCGCCGGTGCGCACCGTTTACTGGGGTCTGGAAACCGCAAAGCTGAACCGCTTTAAGGAAAAACTGAAGGGGATGAACCGATAATGTTTGATATGCTGTTTTCGCCGATGAACATCGGCACAATGACGGTGAAGAACCGGGTGGTGATGAACGCCGCCGAATTCAGCCTTGGGCAGACGGACGGCACCCCCACCGAAAAGATGATCGCCTATTACGAAGCCCGCGCCAGGGGCGGGGTGGGGCTGATCATACCCGGCATCTGCCGCGTGAACGATATGGGCGCCACCAGCACCTTTACGCAGCTGAGCATGGCCCATGATTGGCACATCGCCCCCATGGCCGCAATGGCGGACCGCATTCACGCCGCCGGGGCGAAGCTGTGCGTTCAGCTGCACCACCCGGGGCGGCAGGGCTACGCCAGCGCCATCAACAGCCTGCCGCTGGTGATACCGATCCAGAAAAAGTTTCCCGGCGTAATGGACGTGATGTTCAAGGCCACCCCGGCGCTGATGGCGCTGGAACAGAAAAAGCTTTGCCAGAGCGTGCAGAGCCCCTCCGGCGGCGAGCTGAGCGCCCACGGGGCCACCCGCATCCACGCCATGAGCCACCGTGCGGTGCAAAGCCTGCGGGATGATTTTATCGCCGCCGCCCTGCGCTGCAAAAAGGCGGGTGTGGACGCGGTAGAGCTGCACGGCACCCACGGCTACATCATACAGCAGTTTTTAAGCCCCAACACCAACCGCCGCACCGATGAATACGGCGGCAGCTTTGAGAACCGCCTGCGCTTTCTTGCGGAGATCATAGAGGGCATCCGCCGGGAGTGCGGCGGGGATTACCCGCTGATCGTGCGCCTGACCGTGGACGAGATGTACGATAAGATCGGCAAGCCGGGCAAGGGCTACGGGCTGGACGAGGGCAAAAAGATCGCCAAACGGCTGGAAGAACTGGGCGTGGACGCCATCGACGTTTCCTGCGCCTGCTACGACGCTTATAACTACTGGCTGGAGCCCACGTCCTTTGAGCCCGGCTGGCGGGCATATCTTGCAAAGGCGATCAAAGAAACGGTAAATATCCCGGTGATCGCCGCCAACTTCATCCGCTCGCCGGAACAGGCGGAGCGGCAGCTGGAGGAGGGGTATCAGGATTTTGTGGGTTCCGCCCGCAACTTCATCTGCGACCCCGAATGGGCCGCCAAGGCCGCCGCAGGCAAGCCGGAGACCATCCGCCGCTGCATCGGCTGCCTGCACTGCATCAAATCGTTTATTGAAAACGCCACCGTGGGCAAAACCGGCGAATGCGCGCTGAACGTGAGCGTGGGTATTGAAAAGGAATACGCCGCCCTGCCGAAGGACGGCGCAGGCAAAACCGCCTTTGTTGTCGGCGCGGGGCCCGCAGGCCTTTCCGCCGCCATTACGTTGGCAAGAAGAGGCTTTGCCGTAAAAGTGTTTGAAAAAGAGAACGCCCCCGGCGGGCAGGTGAACGTGGCCGCCGCCGGTCCCCATAAAGATAAGCTCCACTGGTGCGTGGAAGACCTCACCCGCGAGGCGGAAAGCCTTGGCGTGACCTTTGTATACGGCGCCGAAGCCACGGCGGATATGATCGCCGCCGAAAAGCCCTACGCCGCGGTGCTGGCCACCGGCGGCGCGCCCCTCAGGCCCCGCAGCATTCCGGGTATCGCCCAGCCCCACGTTTACACCGCGCCCGAGATATTAACGGGCAAGGTACGGCTGACGGGCAAGCACGTGGCGGTGATCGGCAGCGGCCTTACCGGCCTTGAAACCACCGAAGCCCTGAACGAGGCGGGCAACGTGGTGACCGTGATCGAGATGGCGAAAACCGTGGCCCCCGGGGCATGGTTCCAGTTTGTGGACGATTCCATGAGCCGCATCGCGCCCTACGGCACCGAATTCAAGCTCGGTACCGCCCTGTGCGCCATTGCCGAGGACCATATTACCGTACAGGATCTGAAAACGAAGCGCCGCGCCTTTTTACCCGTGGACGCCGTTGTACTTGCCATGGGCGTGCGGCCCAATAACGCCCTAAAAGCCGCGCTGGAAGAAAAGGGCGTAAAAACCGTAACGGTAGGCGACGCCGACAAAGGCGGCACCATAGGCCACGCGGTGCACGACGCGTTCAACAAAACGCTGACGCTGTAACCCCCCCCCCGCAGGAAGAGAGACGGAAGAGGTGCGTATGAAAGCGCTGAAAATCATGCAGATCGCGGCGATCCTATGGGCGATCGCCGCGGTGCCGATCGTATATTTCGGGGTCATCGCCGTCATCGGATACGGCGCCATGGGCGGCATCACAGACGGTCGCCCCGTCGCGGTCGCGTTTTGGATCGTCTTTTGCGGCGCGCCGGTTCTGACCGCTGCCTCCCTGATCGGCCTGGCCGTGCTACGGCTGAAAAAGCGCGATCGGACAAACACAAACATGAAATTGACGGTCGCAATGACCGTAGTAACGCTGCTTTCCGCCGCGGCGACGCTGATTGTCGCCGGGATATGGCGGTAAACCTCACATTTGTATCATAACGGTTTTTTGAAGGGGGATGCAAAAAATGAAAGTTCTCGCCGCGTATGGGCTGCTTGCGCTGTTTTTCGTGAGCGCCGTGTTCCACCTGATCTGCTGCTGGCGGGGAAAACCGAAAAGCGCCTACACAAAGCCGCTGCTGGTATCCACGCTGGCGCTGTTCTGCGTGTTTGCGGGCACGCCGCGGCCGTGGCTGCTGATCGCCGCGCTGTTCTTCAGCTGGCTGGGGGACGTGCTGCTGATGCCGAAGGGCAACAAATGGTTCGTGAGCGGCGGCGTCAGCTTTCTGATCAGCCATATCCTGTTCATTTTCGTATATCTGCAGCATATCCATTGGGCGGGGGCCCCGTGGTGGGCGGCGATCATCGCGGCGGCGGTATATTTTGCCGTATCCGCGACGGTGATTTTATCCATCCGTAAGCAGGTAGAGCCGAAGGCGATGCGCTTCCCCCTGTTTTTGTATCTGGCGGCAAACAGCGCGATGAACGTTTTCGCGCTGATGCTGCTGCTGAGCAGCCCCGCCCTTGGAACGGCGTTCGCCTACGTTGGGGCGGTATCGTTCTTCGCTTCGGACTGCATTCTGTTTCTTTCGCGCTACCGGGGAGAAAAGGCCCCGATCCCCAAAGGCGGCTTTCTGATCATGCTGACCTATATCGCCGGAGAGGCCCTGATCGCGCTGGGCATGCTGGCGGTAAAACATCTGCTTTTCTGACAAAGGAGAGATACATATGGCAAAGAATACGCTTTCCGGCGTGGTGACCGCCGTATTGGAGGGCAAGGGCAAGGTCCGTTTTGATTACGACCTGCGGGTATTCGAGAAGCCGAGCTCGGTGTACAGCCACGAGCTGGCGCGGCTGGCCTGCAAATTTGTTACCGTGGGCTACGACCGCATCACCGACACCCCCGAAGCCGCCGCAGAAACCGGCTTCCCCTATACCCAAAAGGGGCTGAAAAGCGTGCTGGACGGCATGGGCTTTACCCATCAGGAGCTCTGCCCCACCGCTTTAAGAGATGAAGAGAGCTATTTTATCGCATCCCGTCCCCTGAAGCTGCCGGGCGGCGTTTACGATTTTTACGTGATGGGGCTGATCGGCTCCCATAAAAAAACATGGTTTTCAAACTTCGATCCCCTTGGCGTGGATCGTGTATGCAACGACGGTGCGGGCTACGCGGGCAACGAAGAGGCCGGGGCGATCCACCTCGGTTTTGCGGACGCGCGTGATTTTTCGCTGGCGCGGCTGCAGGCCTTTATGCGCAAACACCGCACCGGCAAACCGGTAAAGCTGCTGATCGCGGGGCATTCCCGCGGGGCGGGCACCGCCGGGCTGATGGCGGCAAAGGTGATTTCAAACGGCGGCGTAAGCGCAGATCTGCCCGTGGCGGCGGATGACGTATATACCTACTGCTTCGCCACCCCGAACTATGCCAACACCGCGCTGGTGGACGTGACCGAAGAGCGGTTCATGCGCATTTACAATATCGTTTCGCCGGAGGATTTTGTGACCGAGGTGTTCCCCGCCGCCTGCGGCTACGGGCGCTACGGCACAACCTACGCCATTTTCGGGCCGGATAACCTTTCCAAAGACGACTACGCCAGAGAAAAGGCGGTGATGACCCGCTTCTTTCTGGAATACCGTGAGGCGCGCCCCTATACGCCCTATAAGGACGGCAACCGCTCCGTAAAAAAGGTGATCCGCATTATGGCGGAGAGCATGACCGACCTTGACGTGTTTTATAACAAAAAGATGCTGCTGCTGGGCAAAAAATACACGCCCTACGAATTTTTCCGCGATACCCTGTGCACCTTTGTGGGCGGCAACGACACGCCCGAGGATCAGGCCAACATCGACCGCGCCACCAAGCTGCTGGTGGGCGGCGCGCTGGACCGGCTTACCACAGGCCGGGTATACCACAAGCTGTGCGCCTTTTTCGTGTTCAAGCAGGGCCTTGCCGGGGTGACCGGCGGCAAATTCGGCGCCGAATACTTCAACGACGCCCACATCAGTGAAACCTACCTCGCCTACCTGATGAGCATGCGTGAAAACCAGCTGATCAGAACCCAGTAAGCGGGCGGAGATAAAGTTCGATCCGGAGGGATAAAAAATGAAGAAACTGCTTTCTGTATTACTCGCGGTGATCCTCGCCTGCGTATGCGTGCCCGTAAGCCGGGCCGCAGAGGCGCATAGAGGCCCCATCACGGACGCGGATTTTCTGACCGTGCGCGGCCGCAATTTAGTGAACCGGCAGGGCGAGACCGTGCGGCTCAGGGGCGTGAACCTGGGCGGTTGGCTGGTGATGGAAGACTGGCTCTGCCCCTATGAGGAGGCCACGGACCATTACGACGCGCTCACCACACTGGAAACGCGCTTCGGCAAAGAGGCCGCCTATGACCTGATGAACCTCTATTACGATCATTTTATCACCGCGGCGGATCTGGACGAGATCGCCGCCATGGGCTTTAACTGCGTGCGCGTGCCCTTCTGGTACCGCAACTTCTATTACGACGATAACGGAACAAAGATATTGAACGCCGCGGGTGAATGGGATTTTTCACGGCTTGATTTTATTGTGGAGGAATGCGCGAAGCGCGGCCTGTACGTGATACTCGATATGCACGGCGCGCCCGGCTTTCAGAGCGACGCGCCCCATTCCGGCAAGGGCGGCAGCTGCGGGCTTTATGAAGATACCCCCCAGGGCGAACGGTACCGCGAACTGACCGACGAGCTCTGGACCGCCATTGCGGGCCGCTTCCGCGGGAACCCGGCCGTGGCGATGTACGACCTGCTGAACGAGCCCATGTGCGACGTGAACGCAACCGAAGCGGAGCGCCGCGTGAAAAACGAAAAAATCTATACCCGCCTTTACGATACCGTGCGGGCGGCGGACCCGGAGCACGCCGTTACGCTGGAATGCATCTGGACGGCGGCAGCCCTGCCCCACAAATGGGTGCACGGCTGGAAAAACGTGGTGTATCAGGTGCATTTTTACCAGACCTCCAACTTCATCTTCAACCTGTTTGTATACCTGACCCGGATCTATTATTTCGACGTACCGCTGATGATGGGCGAATTCTATCCCCACAACACAACCACATGGAAGAACTGCTTCGGCACGATGCAGAACTGCAATTACAGCTGGATGCTGTGGACATATAAGGCCACCGGCCACGGCATGTGGAGCTCCGACTGGTGCCTGAAGGGCAGCAAAGACGGCTTTTGGCGGGCAAAGATCAAAACCGGGTCTTACGATGAGATCGCCCATATCTGGGGCGATATGCAGGATACCGCCGCGTATTTTCAGGATACGGGGCACTACGACGCCAACGTGAAGGCGTGGCTGCAGTAAAGCGCAAAAAAACAATTGATATCGAACGGGAAGGCGAAAAAAATGGATCAAAACTACACCGCCGCGGCGCTGATCGGCAGAGGCGAATTTGCCTGCGCCTGCGGCAAAATCCATAAAGCGAGCGTAAAATACGCCCTCACACAAAAAAACGCCGCGAACGAGCTGGCCGCCTGCGTGCGGCGCTTCGGCGGCACAAAGGCCTTTGTGCTGGCGGATGAAAATACCCTTGCCGCCGCGGGCGAGGCCGCGCTTGCCAATCTGAAAGAAAACAATATCGGTTACACGCTGTGCCTGTACCCGGGAAAGCGCATGGAGCCGGACGAACGCACCGTGGGCCGCGCCGCGCTGTATTATACAGGCGACTGCGATATCATTATCACCGTGGGCAGCGGCGTGCTGAACGACACCGGCAAAATCATAGCGGGCATGAAGAACCTGCCCTATATCTGCCTCGCCACCGCCCCCAGTATGGACGGCTACGCCTCCTCCACCTCCTCGGTGATCCGGGACCGGCTGAAGGTTTCGGTAAACAGCCGCTGCCCTGACGCGGTATTGGCGGATCCCGCCGTGCTGGCCGCCGCCCCCAAACGGATGCTGCTGGCGGGGCTGGGCGATATGCTGGCAAAATACGTGAGCGTGTGCGAGTGGCGCATCGGCCACATCGTAACCGGGGAATACTACTGCGAAGAGGTGGCAAAGGCGGTGCGGGCCGCGCTGAAGGCCTGCATGGACGGCGCTTTGGGCCTGCTTAAAAAGGACGAAACCGCGGCTGCCGCGGTGATGGACGGGCTGATCGTTTCCGGCGTTGCGGCGGATTGGGCCGGGGTGAGCCGCCCCGTTTCCGGTACGGAGCACTATTTTTCGCACATCTGGGATATGCGCGCCGCCGCCATGGGAACCTCCTGCGACCTGCACGGCATTCAGTGCGCCATCGGCACGTTAAAGACCCTGAAGGGGTACGGCGTGCTCAAACGGCTGCTGAAAGAGGGCTATACCCCCGAGGCGTTCGACAAAGCCGCGTGGCTGAAGGAGCTTGCCGCCTACATGGGCAGCGCGGGCGAAACCATGCTGAAAAACGCGGAGACCTGCGATCTGTATAACCCCGAAAAGCAGCGGGCGCGGCAGAAGAACGTCAGAGAACGCCTGCCGGAGATTATGGAGATCATTGAAACGGAACTGCCCGCGTATGATGAGATATACGCCCTGCTGCAAACGCTGGGCGCGCCCCTCGGGCCCGAAGATATCGGCATTCCCGAAAGCGAAACCGCCGTGTGCTTCAAAGCTACAAAAGATATACGGGATAAGTATATTTTAAGCTCGCTGGCGTATGATCTGGGGTGTTTGAACAGAATCGCGGCGGAAATCTGACAGGGAACTCGCAGTTTATCGCGCCGCAGGCGCGACCGCTGTTCGCCGTTCGCCGTTCGCAAGAATCACAGAGTCCGCAATGAGGCGCGGCGCCGGAT
>CAMOVW010000146.1 GCA_946627725.1 uncultured Clostridia bacterium | reverse complement strand
CAGTTTGTACAAGGTTTTATTAAAAACTTTGTCTAACTTTTTGGGGTCACTTCAAAAACCCGGGGTCTGTTTTTTCAGTCTACGTTCACCCGCATGACACCGAAGCCGCCGGTGATATCCACAATATTGGGTCCCGTACCGAAGGAACCGCTGCGGCTGATTTTTTCGTTCTTAAAATAGCACGCGCCCAAACCGATCTGAAAGGCCACGGTATAATCGGTTTCGCTGCCGGCAAAATTCAGATCGACCGCGCCGACGGCGGCGCTCACACTGCTCGCCCCAAGAACGGCTGCGCTCACACGGGTAGCGCCCGCGCCGCACTGCAGCGTCAGATTCATGATGCTGCCGCTTTTGATCGCCAGTTCGCCTGCGCCCTCCTGTATTTCGGCGGAACCGGTAACCTGAAGATCGTCAAAGGTCGCACTGCCCGCACCGAGTTCAAGATCGAGCGCTTCGGTTTTCAGTGAATGGACGATCAGCTTGCCTGCGCCGAATTCGATATCCACGCTCTTGAAATAATAGCTTTCAGGTACGGTTACGGTTACGTTCATACGGTGGCGCTCGCTTGCGGAGGGATGGCGCTGCGTATTTTCAATGGTAACGGTATCGCCCTGCTCGGATACTTTGATCACGCCGTCGTCGTAGCCGATATTGAACTGATCGCCCGCCACAAAGGTAAGGCTGCCGGAGGTCATGGAGATATCGAGATTCTGCGGCGCGTTTACCGCCTGCGCGCCGGGGACTGTGGTTTGCGCGGCGTTATTCGCCGAAGTGTTTGCGCTTGCGTCGGGAACGGCAGTACCGGCGGTACCAGCTTCGCCGGACTGCGGGCCGGCGGTTGTTTGCGCCGCGGCGTCGGGAAGCGCGGTCTGCGCGGCGGGGTCGTTCTTTTTTCCGCTGTTTCTGCCCAGCAGAAACGCCACAACGATCAGCAGCACGACAACAGCCGCGCCGAGGCCGATACATACATATTTTATCGTGTTATTGCCGTTTTTTGCGGAAACGGACGCGGGATCGGGCGTTTCCCGCACAGGGAAGGATTCGTTATTCTGCATTTCGTTCATACCACGTTCACACTCCCGAAAGTAACGGTACCGCCGAAATGCACGGCGGGCGTATTTTTATTGGGTCTGGCGGCACGGCGGTCTCCAAGGGCGCCGATAAACGGCACGATATGGAACTTTGCGGACATGTTATCCGCCAGACGGACCTCTACGGAACCGAAAACGACGCACACCCTGATCTCGGCTTCGGGGCGCACCATGGCGCGGGAGAGATCGAGCACGGCGCTGCCGAACACGGCGGTTACGGATCCGCCTGCGAAATCACGCCCCGTATAATCCATCATACGGGAGCCGAATACGGCGTTCAAACGGTTGAACAGCAGAGCAGGGTTTGCCGTTGCGGAATAGCGGCGGTTAACGATCACGCCGTGCAGCAGCAGATACAGCCCCAGCAGGATCACAAGCGAGGGCAGCACCATTTTTTTGAGCTGATCCCAGGAGATCAGCCCCTGCGCGGCAAGCAGCAGCGCAGCGCCTGTGATGATACCGAGACCCGAAAGGATCTTATTCTGCTGTGTAAACAGAGTGATCACACAGGGAACGATGATGAACAGCGTCCACCAGCCCTCAAACAAAAGGGTGAATTCGGGAGGAATTACGCCGACGATGCGCAGGATCCAATACACGCCCAACGCGATCAGGATGATACCGGCGAGAATTGTATACACCTTTTTTTTCATGAGAAGACCTCCTTTTTTTTGATTTCTTCTGCTTTATTGATCATTTCAGCGGCGCTCTCCAGCTGTTTTTGGGTGAAGCCCGCGCCGTAGGTAATGCGCGCGAGTTCCTTCTGCCGATCCGCAAGCTCCAGCGAACGGATCTCGGTAAAGGTTTTTTCGTTTTCCACATGCTTCATCAAAAACTTATGTTCATCCGCAAAGGCGGCGATCTGCGCCGAATGGGTGATGCACAATACCTGCGCTTTGCGGGAAAGGGCGCTGAGCTTCAGGGCGATTTTGCCTGCGGCGCTACCGGAAACGCCTGCGTCGATCTCGTCAAAAATCAGCGAAGCGGCGGAATGCTGCTCCTGCAGCACGTTTTTGACCGCCAGCATCACGCGGGACAGTTCGCCGCCGGAAGCAACCTTGCCCAAAGATTTCGGCGTTTCCCCCGGGTTGGCGGAGAAGAGGAACTCCACTTCGTCCGCGCCGTTTTCCGCCATCGGGGCGGCATTTACGGCAACGGAGAAACGGGCGTTGGGCATATCGAGAAACGCCAATTCCTTTTCAATGGCGGCACTGAGGGCTTTTGCGGCCTTTTTTCTGCATGTGGAGAGGGCGGCGGCTTTCTTTTCGGTTTCGCCCAGCAGCTTATCATATTCCACGCTCAGCTTCTCTATCTTTTCATCGGCGAAGGTGATGTTATCCAGCTCCGTTTCCGCCTGCTGCAGAAACGCCAGCATATCGGCTTCGGTTTCGCCGTACTTTTTCGAGAGCCGGTACATTAGATCCAGCCGTTCTTCGATCTCATCAAGATTGCCCTCGTTTTCGGCAAGCTGCTGCAGCACGTCGTCCAGCACGGAAGCGGCCTCCAGCGCCGTATCTTTGGCGCCGTCGATGCTCTCCGCCACGGCGCTGAGCCCCTTTGCCACGTCGCTTACGGCATATACCTCCCCTGCGGCGGCGGAAAGAAGCGAATCCGCACCCGGCGCATCGCCGTCGCCGATCAGGGCGGCAACCGCCTTTGAAAGGGCGGCGCGCACCTTCATGGAATTGTTCAGGATCGCTTTTTTATGCTTCAGCGCGGCGATCTCGCCCTCCTGCACGTTTGCGGCCTTCAGCTCGCCCACCTGAAACTGTAAAAGATCCAGCCGACGCGCCTTATAGGATTCATCCATCGAAAGGGCTTTGATCTGCGCTTTCAGCTCTTTCAGCGCGGCAAAAGACGCGGTATACGCGGCCTTTTCTTTATCATCCCCGGCAAAGGCGTCCAGAAAATCGATATGGCGGGCGCTGTCGAGCAGGGCCTGCGAATCACGCTGCCCATGGATATTGATCAGCCGCATGGCAACGCTTCTCAGCATGCTCACGGTAACGGGCACGCCGTTCACGAAGCAATCGTTGCGGCCGTCCTTATGAAGGCGGCGCTGCAAAAGCAAAGTGCCGTCCTCTTCCGCAGGAAGGCCTGCGGCGGCAAGGGCTTCGGCAACTTCGGCGCCAACGTTGCAGAACAGAGCGCGCACGTAGGCGGAGGAGGCGTCCGTACGGATCAGCTCCCGCGATGTTTTTGCGCCGGAAACCGCGTTGATGGAATCGATGAGTATCGATTTGCCCGCGCCGGTTTCACCGGTGAGTATATTCAGCCCCGGGGCAAAGCCGATATCGGCCTTGCGGATGGTGGCGATGTTTTCGATTTGAAGATACTGCAGCATGGCGGTTAAAAGCCGAAGATCTCATCCAGCTGCGCTTTCACGCCTTCGGCGGCTTCAATGGAATAGCACAGCACAAAAATGGTATCGTCGCCGGCAAGCGTGCCCGCCACGTTTTCAAGCCCCAGGCGGTCGATGGCGGCGCAGGCGGCCTGCGCGGTTCCCACATGGCACTTGATGACCACGGTGTTCATGGCGATATCGGTTTTTACCGCCGTACCCGTTAAAATAGACATATATTTTGAATGGCTCTGCTCGTCCCGCGCCGAGGGCAGCGAATAGCGATAATCCCCCATGGCGTCGGCCCGTTTTACGATTTTCATCTCTTTGATATCCCGTGAAACGGTTGCCTGCGTGGCGTTTACCCCCGCCTGCAGCAGCATATCGAGCAGTTCTTCCTGCGTGCTGATCTTGTTTTCGGAAATGATCTTGCCGATCAGCGTCTGTCTGTTTTTTTTCAAAACATCTCCTCCTCTATTTGTTTCTGAGTGTTTTTTGATTCAATACATCAATAAAATTATCTGTTTTCAGTGAAATGAACTCCGCCGCCACCGCAGCCTTGCGCAGCTTTACGGTTTCGTTTTCTCGCAGCGATACGGTGCGTTCGCCGTCGCAGGACCAGCAGACGCTGGCGCCCTCGGTACGTTCCCTTCCCCTTACGGTAAACACGGTATCCGCCCCGAAGATATACGGCCGGAAGGCCAACGAATGCGGGCAGATCGCCGTAAGAAGAACGGCGTCCAGCGTGGGTTCCATAATGGGGCCGCCCGCCGCCATGGAATAGGCCGTAGAGCCGGTGGGCGTGGCAAAGATCACGCCGTCCGCAATATAATCGGCGATCGGTTTATCATCCGCCTGTACGCTGAGATCCACCAGACCGATCTTTTCGCCCCGGCAGAAAACCATATCGTTCAAGCAAAGCTCGGTGCCGGTGAGAACGCCGTCCCGATAAAACTCCGCCGAAAGCAGCATGCGTCGCTGGATGGAATAATCCCCCGCCGCCAGCTTCGGCAGCAAGGCGAAATCCTCGGGGTTCAGCCCGCAGAGATAAGCAAGATTGCCGGCGTTTACCCCCAAAATACGCTTACCGCAGGCCGCAGCCCGCTTGCCCGCGCGAATCACGGAACCGTCGCCGCCCACGGGCATTACGATATCACAGGAGGCGTACAGTTCGTTTTCCGCAAGATATGCGCAATCAAGCCCCGGGAACACGGAGCGCAATTCCTCGTGCATCAAAACGTCGATACCCGCCGCGTTCAGCGCCGCGCAAAGATCGGGCGTGATCTCATGGGCGCGCGCCCTTGTCAGATTCGGTATGACTGCAGCTTTCATAAAATCACCGCCGTTTCAAAGTTCATTACTGTTCCGCCCCGTTTTTTCCGTCCAGCGCCTCGTGGGAGGCCTTTGCTACGGCTTCGGGCGAAACCGCCGCGCTTTCGATATCGGCTTTGGTAAGCCACAGCAGGTATTCGATATTGCCCTCAGGCCCTTTGATGGGGGAATAATCCAGCCCGCGGACAGCGAAGCCGGTTTCCGAGGCGAAGGCGCAGATCTCGCGCAGCACCTCAATATGGGTGGAGATATCGCGCACCACGCCTTTTTTGCCCACCTTTTCACGCCCGGCCTCAAACTGTGGTTTCACAAGGCAAACGCACTCGCCCGCCGGGGCAAGAAATTCATACGCCACCGGCAGCACCAGCTTCAAAGAGATGAAGGCCACGTCCACCGAGGCAAAGTCGAGCGGTTCCGGCGCCTGTTCATGGGTGAGATAACGGATATTTGTACGCTCTAAATTCACCACGCGCGGATCGCTGCGCAGCTTCCATGCCAGCTGCCCGTAGCCCACGTCTACGGCGTAAACCGTTTTTGCGCCGTTTTGCAGCATACAATCGGTAAAGCCCCCGGTGGAAGCGCCGATATCCATACATACTTTGTTTTGCAGCGAAAGGCCGAATACCTCCACCGCTTTTTTCAGTTTTTTGCCGCCGCGGCTCACAAATTCGGCGCCGCCGCGGGCCTCTACAAAATCGGTGGGTTTTACGGTATCGCCGGGTTTCATCGCCTTTTGGCCGTTTACGTAAACCTGCCCTGCCATAACGGCGGCGCGGGCTTTTTCACGGCTCTCGTACAGCTTTTGTTCCGTTAGATAAACGTCAAGTCTTATTTTTTCGGTCATTGTTTTTCGTTTTCCTTTATCGCCTTTACCATACCGGCGGCGTCCAGCCCGTAGAGCGCCATAAGCCCCTGCACGGTATTCTGCGCGGCAAACTGCCCCTGCACGCCGGTGTTGGTATATTCGCCCCGGTAGCCGTACTGAAACAGCTTATCGGCAAAGGTTTCGCCGATGCCGCCGTAACGCTGCGCCTCTTCAAAGAACCAGATCTTTTTTGCCTGCATGGCGCATTTTACGGCCTCTTTGGGCACGGGCTTGATACGGGTGAGCTTTACCACCATTACGTTAAGCCCCTCCTGCCGCAGTATACGCCGCGCTTTCAGCGCCTCGCCGTAGCAGCGGCCGTAGGCGACGATTGCAATATCGGAGGGCGCGCCGGTGCACTGCCAATCTTCGCCGGTAAAAACGTATTCCTCCGGCAGTTCCGGTTCAACGCCCCTGGGATAGCGCACCGCGGTGCTGCCCTCGGTTTTATACAGGGCTTCATAAAAACAGTGTTCCAGTTCACGGAACGTGGCCGGGGCGAACACGGAAATATCGGGGATGGAATTGAGATACCCGGGATCGAACAGGCCGTGGTGCGACTCGCCGTCGTCCCCCACGAATCCGGCCCGGTCCACGGCAAAAACGATTTTGAGCTGCTGCATGGCGCAATCGTGGATGATCTGGTCGTCCGCCCGCTGCAGGAAGGTGGAATACACCGCAACCACCGGCAGCATACCTCCCCGGGCAAGGCCCGCTGCAAAGGTGACCGCGTGCTGCTCCGCAATGCCCACGTCAAAGAACCGCTGCGGGAAGGTTTTTCCGAATTCCTCCAGACCGGTACCCAACGCCATGGCCGCGGTGACCGCGCAGATCCGTTTATCCTTTTCGGCGGCGGCGCATAAAAACGAACCGAACGCGTCCGAAAAGCCCTTTGCCGAGAGCTTCTTCTCTCCCGTTTCAATGTTGAAGGCAGAAATACCGTGGAAGCGGTCCGGATTCTGCTCCGCCAGCTCGTAGCCCTTGCCCTTTACGGTGTTGATGTGCAGCAGCACGGGATAATTGGCTTCCACCGCGCCGCGGAGAGCGTCCGTAAGATTCGGTATGGAGTGCCCGTTGATGGGGCCGATATAGCGGAAGCCCATATCCTCGAACATGGTGCTTTTGTAAATGCGGTTTTTCAGGCTGGTTTTCAGCCGGAACAGGATCTTTGCCAGCCTGCGGCCGATCAGGGGAATATGGTTCAGCACGTCCTCGGTGCGGGCCTTCAGGCGGAAGTAGCGGGGATTCGCCCGGATGGTGGCAAAGTATTTGGCAAGCGCGCCCACGTTGCGGGAAATGGACATCTCGTTATCGTTGAGGATCACGATCAGCTTGGTGCCCGTACCGGAATGGCCGGCGTTGTTGAGCGCCTCGTAAACCATACCGCCGGTAAAGGCGCCGTCCCCCACAACGGCGATCGTATAGTTTTTATTCTTTTTCAGCTTGTTCGCCTCTGCGATACCGTAAGCCGCCGACAGGGCGACGCTGGAATGGCCGCCGGAGAAGATATCGTGCTCGCTCTCGTAGCGGCGGGTAAAACCGGAAATGCCGCCGGGGGCGCGGAGCGTATTAAACTGATCGAACCGGCCGGTGAGCATTTTATGGGCGTAGCACTGGTGGCCCACGTCCCATACGATCTTATCCTCCGGCGAACGGAATACGCGATGCAGGGCGATGGTGAGTTCCACCACACCCAGATTGCTGGACAGGTGCCCGCCGGATTCCGAAACCGTGCGTATCATCTGATCGCGGATCTCTTCGGCAAGAACAGGCAGGTCTTTTTCATCCAGCTTTTTCACGTCCGCAGGCGATTTGATTTTAGATAAAAATTGATATTCCAAACGATTTCCTCCGAAAGGAATCAGTTCTTTCTGTGCAGAAGCGCATCCGCAAAGGCGCGAAGATCTTGAGCGCCGACGCCGAAGGGCGCAAGGGCGCCGATCGCCTTTTCAGTATATTCCGCCGCCAGCGCAGCGGCTTTCTCATAGCCGAAACAGGATACGTAGGTGGCCTTATCGTTCAGCGCGTCCGAGTTATCGGCGTCGGAGCACTCCAGAAGATCGTCCGTGATCTGGAACGCAAGGCCGAGATTTACGGCGAAGCTCCGGGCAGCCGTTATTTTTTCTGCGTCCGCCCCGGCGGCAAGGCAGCCCAACACGGCGGCGGCTTCGATCAGCGCGCCGGTTTTCAGCCGATCCATGGTAAACAGCGTTTCCGCCGTCGCCTTTTCGCCCTCGCTGGCAAGGTCGATATACTGGCCGCCCACCATACCGTCCGCCCCCGCAAGGCGCGAAAGCTCCGCCGCCGCGTTCACCGCGGCTTCGGCGGATACCTCCCCTGCGGCGAACGCAGCCGACGCCAACGCAAAAGCATGGGTGAGAAGGGCGTCCCCCGCCAGCAGGGCGTTGGCCTCGCCGAACCGTTTATGGGAAGAGGGCTTGCCCCGACGGAAATCGTCGTTATCCATACAGGGGAGATCGTCGTGGATCAGCGAGTAAGTGTGAACGTATTCCACCGCCGCGGCAAAGTGCAGGGCGTTTTCCCAGTTCCCCCCGGCCGCCTCGCAGAACTTGAGGCACAGGTAGGGGCGCACCCGTTTGCCGCCGCTTTCCAGC
>CAMOVW010000145.1 GCA_946627725.1 uncultured Clostridia bacterium | reverse complement strand
ACACCGTGATCGAAGCCACCGGCAACCACAGCTTTACGTGGATCACCGATACCGAACCCACATGCGTAAAAGCAGGTGCGAAACATGAAGAATGCACTGTATGCCATACAAAACGGAACGTGAATACCGCTGTCGAAGCCACCGGCAATCACAGCTGGCGCTGGGTGACCGATACCGCCGCCACCTGCGGCAAAGCAGGTTCGCAGCATCAGGAATGCACGGTTTGCGGCGCAAAGCAGGGGCTTGGCACATCGATCCCAGCTACCGGCAAACACACATGGAACGGCGGCACGGTAACAACTCCCGCAACCTGTACATCTGAGGGCGTACGTACATTCAGCTGTACCGTTTGCGGTGCAACCAAAACAGAGACGATCGGCAGAGCCAACCATGTTGACGGCAACGGCGACGGCGCCTGTGATAACTGCGGTACTTCCATGGGCAGTTCTTCCGGCAAGTGCAAGTATTGCGGCAAAACCCATGAGGGCTTCTGGGGCAAGATCGTTCAGCTGGTACACAATATCCTTTATTTCTTCAAAAACCTTTTCAAATAATAGTTTTATAAAGCGGCCGGGATCCCCAGTGTATGGGGATCCCGGTTTCCTATTCACGGGCCGAAACAAAAAAAGTGTAAGCGAATCGTATATATGAAGAGCGATTCTCGACGGACATTCTGAATTGACTTTTTTTGATGCGGTTATTATAATAAGAATGCAAATCAGATCTTATAAGAATCAGGAGGGAATTCGGCATGCAAACAACAGCGTATCCTGTGGTGTTGATCCACGGGCTCGGCGGATGGGGAGAGCAAGACGGTATAGATACACGTCTTCATTACCATTATTGGGGGTTCGATTCCAAAGAGCGGGATCTGCTTTCTCATCTGCGGAATCGTGGGTATGAGGTCTATGCTCCCTCCCTCGGGCCTTTTACTTCCGCCTGGGACCGCGCCTGTGAGCTGTGGGCGTATTTGTTCGGCGGCAGAGTTGATTTCGGTAAGCATCACAGCCGTATTTACGGGCATAAAAGATTCGGAAGAACATATCCCGGCGTATTGAAAGATCTCGGCGCGCCGGGGTCGCATGCCAAGCTTCACCTGATCGGGCATTCCTTCGGCGGGCCGACCGGCATTGTTTTTGCCGATCTGTTATGGCGCGGCAGTGAAGAAGAACGGGCTGAAACTGCTGCTGAGGAGCTTTCTCCTCTGTTTTCCGGCGGGCACGATCTGCTTTACAGTCTTGTAACGCTCAGCGGCGCCAACAATGGAACCACCTTTGCGGATTTTTTCGGCGAAAAAGGAATGCGCTTCCTTTCCGGCGCTGTGTTTACCGCAAATGCCGTTGCGGGGGATACGTCCTTGATGGGGTTGCTGGATTTCCATACCGATCAGTGGGGTATCATGGGGCCGTCGGTTTATTGTAAGAATTCTCTGCCGCGGCTGCGGGAACAGCTGCGGGGGGTAAAAAGGCTGATCTCAAATCATTTGGATAACGTGGGATATGAGTTGCAGGTTGAATATGCCGCCGCGCGGAACCGGGATATCTCACTGAGCCCCAATACCCGATATTATGCGTTCCGCGGATGCCGTACCCATGCAAACCGTAAGGGACTTCATGTGCCGGATGCTGATATGCGGCGGATCTTAAAGCTCTGGAGTACGGTGATCGGCAGATACCGCCCCGAAAAACTGAAACCGTTCGGTTTTGACGATACCTGGCTGCCATCCGACGGTATCGTGAACGTAAAATGTCTCGGCGCGCCCTTCGGCATGGAAAGCATCGATTATACGGAAGCGGAAACGGTAAGGCCCGGCATATGGTACCATATGCCCATCGAAGATAAGCATCACATGAGCTGGGTCGGTATCGGTGAAGATCCGTTGGAGTTCTTTTCTTTTTTTGACAGCCTTCTTCGCCGCATTACAGCAGAATAAAAAAGCGTCGCCCGGATCGGTTCGTATCCGGGCGATCATTATAATTGCAAAATTGTATGCCTATACCGATGTGGTAATTTCCGCTGTCGTCTTCTTGAATTCGCCGATAAATACATTGCCGTCCTTTCGCAAAAAGCTGGCGCATACCGCAAAAACACGCTCTGTGTGTATTCTGTTATCGCGTGTTATCATCAGCATATAAGCGTCGGTATCATATCCGCCAACGGTGTTTTGCGAATTGTCGTGCATCACATTGCCGTCTGCCCTGTGATTATACCAGATCTCACGCTGCAGATTACCGTCCGCAATCAGAATTCCCGTTGCGTCGTCTGTTTCGATCCGTGTGATCACGGTGCTTTTTTTCGGGTCAAGTTCAAGCGTATGGATCAGCAGATGCATCCTTTCTATCCGTTCGTCTGAAAGGCACAGATATGGTTTATCCTCATTCTCCCGGTGCGCCGTGTGGCCGATCCGGTCTTCCGCGGTTATTCCTGTCGGTTCGTGCGTGCGCAGTATCGCCTGTAAACCGTCGTTCTCAAACAGAAACCCGTTTGCCTGCTGTTTGTATGCGCCATCGTAATGAAGCGTAAACTGAACGGTATTTGCCGCATGGCTGTATACGTCGTCAAAAATCACCAGAATGCGGTTTTCGATCCACATAAAATTGCGATACATACGTGAACAGAGATGCGCCGCCGGGCCGGTTGCATCCGCCTGAATAAACACAAAATCCTTTGCTTCGTAGCTGTCGATGATCGCGCCCGGGAATTTTGTACCGCGATATAGCTCCTCAGCGCGGCTGCCATTGTTGCCGATAAGAAGTACGCTGTGGGCGTCGTTTTGGCAGTAATAGGCGTGGTAAAGGGGGCTTGAGTAATCACAGGTGCCGCTGTCCGTAAAAAAGGGTTTTCCTTTGTGAAGGATCTGAAATGAACCGGCGTCGTTATGCGAGTGGTTCCAGCAATACCCGCATTTTATCGCCAGCAGGGTGCTGTCCGGCGCCCAGGAATCCCGGGTGATGGCAAAGCCGGAATCCGAAACGGTCGTCTTCGGCAGGTATGCAACGTTTCCGTCTAATGCGGAAAAATCGAATCCCGCAATCTCATCCCAGATGTCTGATCCGGCGCATTTTGCCATTGCGCGGGCCGCTGCAGTATCCAAACCGAGCTTTACCGCGTAGTTCGCGAGAAGATCCGCTTGGGTATCATCTCTGGTATCGCCGAAATTGAGGAAATAATATTCCTCTTTCCCGTCTTTTATCCGTGGATAGGAAAACCCCATAACCGCATCGCACAGCCCCGCGGGGATTGCGGCGCTTATCACTCTGTTGTATCCGGAATACCGTTCGTTGCACCACAGATAGCGCAGCAGGGAACCCGTACCGTAATTGTTGTAATTTACGCTCTCGTAAAACATGCCGCGGTCGTCAAAATTGCGTGTTTTGTTGAACAGCTTATTACCGGGATACGTCATGTATTCCGCCAATGCATGGTCCGCATGATAAAGCATTTGTTTTACTTCGTCCGTCGGTAAATGATCTCGGATCGCCAAAAGAGCGGCGGCAGCTTCGGCAATGCACACCGCCCACCAGTTATGCCCCATGGAATCGATGGCGTGGATGCGCGTTTCCGGCAGCGCCCAATCGCCAAGCGCAGGTTTTACGCCCTTTTCATAGATCCCCCTTGCCAGCGCGGCGCGTTCTTCTTTCGTAATCGCGGGGTAAATCAAATCATAGATTCTGCCCAACGCAAGCGTGGTGGAAGTGGAACAGAGATCCGAATGCCACGGATTCGGTTTGCGGTTCACATAGCTCACCGCGTACCAGCGGTCGAATGAAATGAAATGTGCTGCCAGATCTTTCAGCCGGTATGCGCAGCGCAGATCGCCTTCCACAAGGTATTTTAATCCGAGGGACCCGCAGAACCGGTTCGCCTGGTGGTTCATCATGCTGAAATTGGCGTGCAGCGAATCGTTCCCGTTGGCTTCTTCCCATGTTACAAACGGTTCTTCTAAGTACGCTTCGGCGTTTTTTACAGCCGCATCATATCGCGCTTTCGCCGCGGCGTCCGTTTTGATTTTTTTTCGGAATACGTCAATGTCCGCCCCTGAGAAGAATAAATACGGATGCTGCATAAAATAACCTTCTTTCGATGATCATAGTTTGAATTCGTAATAACATGCCAGCTTTTCCAAATCCTCCCGTGAAAACGCCTTGCCGAAGATCAGCAGGTCATCCATGCAGATCAACGCTTCGTTTTCGGTGTTGATTCTGTGAGAGGCCTCGTTTCCTACGGTGAAGGGGAGCGCGTCCATGGATTCGTCCGAAAAATATCCCGGAAGGGTTATCGTTTTCTTGTGCTTGAAATTTTGATAGAGTTCAATTGTATTCTCTTTTCTTCGGAATACAAATGTCACGTGCATCCATCCGCCTGAAATATCCCGCATATAAGGCGTAGTGTGTTCCTGATAAGATGCGGGGTCCGGCGTTTCCACGCCCAGCCAGGTTGCTACGCTTGTAAAACCGAGTGAAAACCCCGGGCCGGAATCCGTCATGGTTTTGGTGGCGCAGTAATAAGCTTCCGTGTCGGGCGCGCCGTCTACCCGCAGCCATGCGCAAACCGTAAAATCATCCTTTCCGAATTTCACATCCTCTGTTACAAGGCATCCGGTTGCGCCGAATTCCGCATAAGCTCCGCGTACGCCGCCGTTGTAGTATTTTACGTGGCCCAGCTCTTTGAATCGCGCTTTACCGAGAGCGTCTTCGGCGTTGTGCTCAAAGAACATCGCCAACAGTATCTCGTTTTCGGGAAAGAACGCGGTAAGTCCTTTGTCGCCGTGTAAATCGGGCTGTGGGCGCGGTTCGATATCGCAGCGGATCCCGGTTTGCTCCCGGATATACGGCGCCGTATCATCTGCAAACACCCCTTCCGGCACCTGTGACGAATAGCCCTCCGGGTCGGGCTTTGGGATATCGATACCGAATGCGTATCGTATGATGGCGTTAACGTCTTTGGTCATGGCATAAAAACCATCTGTCTTGTTCACTGTTTTTCCCGCAAGGCCGAAAAAGATATATTTTTCCCCTTCCGTATAGCCGCCGTGGCCGCACTTGAAGCCGCCGTGGTCCGTAATCACGATAAACAGGGTGTCTTCAATCATGCCCGCGTCGCGGTAAGCGTCGTAGATCCTGCCCACCATACCGTCTACGCGGGAAATTGTTTCAAGGTGACCGTCGGTACCGTAGCCGTAATGGTGCCCGGCCTCATCCGGATCGTCGATATGGATAAAAAGCAGATCCGGTTTTGTTGTAAGAATACGTTCCACCGCTTTAGCCGTGGTTTCTTCACCGTTGGCCGGGGCGTACATATCCACATTGATGTCATGCTCGATAATGCCTTTGTTGATCGGCCCCCAGTTGCTCACGGAGCAGAGCCTACAATCCGGATAAGCCTTGCGTACGGTTGAAAAAATGGAGGGAAGCGCGCTGTTTGCGTATTCCTGTTGGCTGATACCGCCGTTGGTAAGCCTATGCACCTCCGGCGCTGCGCCCAACAGTATCGCGCCCCAATTCTGCGCGCTGATCGTAGGAAACATGGAAAGTGCATACAGCGTTTTTGCGCCGTTTGCAAAGATCCTGTCCATGTGCGGGGTGGCGGTGTTTTTGCAGAAATTGCCCATGCCGTCCAGCCCCACGATCACCGCGTATTTGTATTTTCTTGCATGACTGTCGGTTTTCATATGATTTCCCCTTTGTTTGCTTTCTTCAATTATATATGAATCCGTTGGGTAAAATCAAGAAAAACAACAGCCTTCATGCGAAAAAATGATTGAGCTTTTTTGTTTTATGTGCTAAACTCTTTTGTGCAATTGCGGCCTGTTTCCGCGCGGAACAGCTATTGCGATCCCCTGTGTCAGGAGTTGAATAAATTGAAATGCTTATTGTTGAATGATAACCGTTCCGATTTCGGCCGTGTGTTGGAAAGCTGCGGCGCTGAAATCGAGCGCATGTCTTTTGAGGAAGCGCTTTCTGCGGATCTCTCCGCATATCAGAGCTATTGTATTCTGGGCAGTGCTTCAACGCCGGACGCGCGTCTGCGCGTTTTGCTGGAAGCGGAATGTGAGCAAAACGGAAAAAGGATTTTTGCGCAGTCGCTGAAAAGCTTCGGCCCGATCTATTGCGCACCGGCCGTGGATTCCACCACCCGTCGGCTTGTATCCGTATATCCTTCGGCTTCGGGCGGAATTCCGGGGATCGCCCCGGGAGAACTGCTGGACGACGGCACCAACCGTATGGTGCGCCCGTATATGAATGTGCCGGGGATGCGGCCTCTGCTTGTCTACGGCGATCATATCGTTGCCCATCGCTTCTGGAAGGCCGATTCCGATACGATGCTGCATGGCAGCGAGCCGGGGCTATGGATGGTAGGGGAAAATCTGATGATGTCTTCCTTCGAACTTCATAATTATTGCCGCGCAAGGTTTGCGCCGTCTTCCGTATGGAAAAAGCTGATCTCGTTTATTGCCGAATGGCTCACCGGCGGCGTTCCCTCCGCCTGGCCTGCGCCTCCGGTATGTTACGGTCCCATTGCGGATTTTTCCGATGACGCCGTATTTGACCGCTGCCGTAAAGATGCGATCGGGCGCGGCGTCCGCTGGCTGCGAGGTTTTCTTGTGGATAACGGCAGGGGAGGCATCAGAGAGGGGCTGCGGCATAATATCGACCCTGACGGCATTCAGGCCTCCGCAAATGCCGTCCGCACGGATTGTACCGGTGAGGCCGCAGGCGCTTTCCGCTTTTACGGCGTAATAAATAATAACAGCGCTGCGCATGAAACGGCGGATCGGCTGTTCGATTTTGTCTTCGGACCAATGATGATCCGCGGAGGGATATTTGACGGTATGCTGCGATGGACGGACGAGGGTTGGCAGGTTTGCTATCAGGATGACGTTGCCCGCGCAATACTGCCCGCGCTTTATGAGTGCGTTTACCTGAACAGGGACGACCGCTTCGGGTCCGTGTGCCGGGCTTTGGATTTTCTGGTGAAAACTACCGCGAAAGACGGCTGCCGCGTACCGCGTACCGACGCGCCGTTCCTTGATGAAAACGGGCTGCGCAAGCTCGCAGAGGAAGAACACGGCTGCCCCAGCGCACACTATAACGCGTATTATCATGCGGCTTTGCTGCTGGCGTATCTGCACGGCGGCAGCCGTACCTATCTCGAAGTAGGGAGGCGCGGACTTGAAACGCTGATGTCGCTTTATCCCGAAACCCGCCGGGAGCAGAGTGAAACGGAGGAAATGTGCCGCCTGATACTGCCGCTGACTCTTTTGTATCAGGCAACAGGGGAAAAGAAACACAAGAACATGCTTTACCGTGTTGCGGACGATCTGCAGAAGCACCGCCACCCGTCCGGCGGAATCAGAGAGTGGGATACGGGCTATCAGGCGTCCTGCGCGCGCACCTCGTCAGGCGAGTGTTCTGTGCTTACCGAAAACGGCGATCCCGTGGCGGATCTGCTTTATTCCGTAAACTGGCTGCCGATCGGCTATATAACCGCATATAAAGCGACCGGAGACCGCCGCTTTTATAACAGCTGGCGTGATATCGCGGCGTTTCTGCTGAAGGCGCAGGTGCGTTCCAACGATCCGAAAACGGACGGCTCATGGTGCAGAGCCTTCGATATGGATCTGCATGAAGCTTACGGCTGCCCTCACGATGCGGGCTGGGCGCCTCTTTGCAGCGAATCGGGTTGGACCGACGCCGAGATCCTGATGGGGTTGATGCTGCCTGATATTTTTGAACATACAGAGAAAGAATCAAAAAATCTATGAAAGAAAATAACTTTACAAGCGGAAAAATCCTGTCGCCGCTGCTCCGGTTTATGCTTCCGGTATTCTTTGCCATGCTGCTGCAATCCATGTACGGCGCAGTTGATCTTCTGATTGTGGGGCAGTTTGCAGAATCGCAGGATGTTTCCGCCGTTTCTACGGGATCGCAGATGATGATGACGATCACCAATCTTGTAACCAGCTTCGCCATGGGTACAACCATCCTTCTCGGGCAGCGCATCGGCGAGGGAAAAGGCCGGGAAGGCGGCGCGGTGGTGGGCAGCAGTATCTGCCTGTTCGGGGTGATCGCTTTGGCTTTTACAGGCTTGGTCCCGCTGCTTTCGCAGCCCCTCCGCAGTGTGATGAACGCGCCGGAAGAGGCCTACAGCGCTACCGTATCTTATATCCGCATATGCGGTTTCGGCTCAATATTTATCATCGCTTATAATCTGATCGGCAGCATCTTCCGCGGGATCGGTGATTCCGGAACGCCCCT
>CAMOVW010000144.1 GCA_946627725.1 uncultured Clostridia bacterium | reverse complement strand
ACCGGCTCAACGCTATACGCTATACGCTCAATGCTTCTCGATAAATTATAATTTGTAACCCTCCCGCCTTCCCGCCTTTCGTAAGGAACCATCTTTTCCCCCTTTCTCATCGAATATCAGCTGAATGTATCATAAATCCGCAAAAGAAATTCCGTTGTTGCGCTTTTATTTCTTTTATGCTATACTACGTTTTATAAAAGGAGAATGATTGTTGATGAAAACGGTTCGCAAAACGCTGGCGCTGCTTATGGCTGTGGTTCTGCTGCTCTGCGGGTTCGCCGCCTGCGGCAAAAAAGAGGCAGGCTCCGATGATTCGTCTTCTCAGAAAGCGTCCAACGACGCGGTCGCCGCGGCGCTTGCCGCCGAACCCGCGCCGGAAAGCGGCTGCAAAGCGCTGAAGTATGATATGAACGTAACGCTGGATACCGAAAAGAATACGGTTTCCGGTTATGAGGACGTTACGATAAAAAACACCTCCGGCGCACCGCTGCGGGAGCTTTATTTCCGTTACTACGCCCCCGCCATTTCCAAAAAATCCGCGGTTACCGACGTTTCACCCGATTATCAATTATATAAAGAAAATGAGAACACCACGGTGATCGTTGATTTTGCTGACGAGCCTATGCAGCCGGAAGAGGAGCGCACGCTGCGGCTTAGTTTTACCACCGTGGTGCCGAAGCTGGACGACCGCTTCGGCTACCATAAAGAGGGCAAGGGAAAAATGTATCTGCTTACCTTCTGGGCGCCGCAGCTGGCCATGTATACCGACGGCAAGTGGAACGATTCTCCATATTTTGACGAGGGTGAAAGCACCTATAACGCCATGTCCGATTATACTGTCACCTTTACCGCGCCGGAATCCTACGTGATCGCCGCCAGCGGTACGCAGACTTCCAACGGCGGCGTTACAACGATCACCGCGCCGAACGTGCGGGAGGTGAGTATTGTCGCCTGTGATTATATGACGGTGGAAACCTCCTCTGTGGACGGCGTTACGCTGAAGATGTACCGCCCCGATTATGATGATTACGATACGCTTTACGACGTTATGGCGGAAAACGCCGCCGCGGCGATCTCGCTGTATAACGATAAAATCGGCAGCTATATCTACACCGAGCTTGATATCGTTCCCGGGTTTATCAAAGCCGGCGGTATGGAGATGCCCGGCCTTGTGATCGAGGCCCTTCCCGAACATATGAATTCATACGAATATTACAACGCCGCGCTTACCGTGGCGCACGAGGTGGGGCATCAGTGGTTCTATTGCGCCGTTGGCAACGACCAGTATAACGAGCCCTGGCTGGACGAATCCTTTGCCCAATACTGCCACGAATACCTGTATCAATCCGCCGCGCCGGAAGCCCTGAAACGGGCGGATCGGCTTGCGTTGGAGGGAGAGCCGGACGCCACCTGTATCCCCACGTTTGACGAATATTACCATGATTCCTACGGCGTGGCCGATAAGCACTATATCAATTTGCCCTGCAGTGAATATACCTTTTCCGGTTATTCGGATTATGTTTATACCCGCGGCGCGGAATTCCTTTACCGGCTGCAGAAAGCCATGGGAGACGACAGCTTCTTTGAGATGCTCTCTCAGTGGTACCTCGGTAACCGTCTGCAGGTGGCGCGCGGCAGCGATTTTATAAAGCATGTGCTTCAGTATAACGATACGCAGGCGGTAAAAGACCTGATCAACGATTATCTGAGCGACGAATACGTCAAATAATTTTCCCCGGGAGCGTTCTTTCGAATGCGGCTAATGTTCCGATACCTGAAAAAATACCGGCTGATCAGCATACTTGCGCCTTTGTTCAAGATGGCAGAGGCGCTTTTGGAGTTATTTGTGCCCGTGGTGGTGAAAAATATCATCGACGTTGGCATCGCCGGAAAAGATACCGCCTATATCGTAAAATGCGCCGCGCTGCTGGTGCTGCTGGCGCTGATCGGCCTGGCTTTTTCGATTACGGCGCAGTATTTTTCCGCCCGGGCGGCGGTGGGCTTTTCCGCGGACCTGCGAGAAGACCTGTTTCGTCATGTCTCCGGCTTCAGCTACAATAAAATCGACCGTATGGGCGCTTCCGCCCTGCTCACCCGCCTTACCAGCGATACGGACCTTGCCCAGAACGGCGTGAACCTTACGCTGCGTCTGCTGCTGCGCTCGCCCTTTGTGGTGTTCGGCGCGGTGATCATGAGCTTTACCGTGGATGCGAAAAGCGCCCTGATCTCCGCCGGCGCCGTGCCCGTGCTGGGGCTGGTGATCGTGGGCGTGATGCTGTTTACCATGCCGCTGTATAAACGGGTGCAGGAAAAGCTCGACGGGGTACTTGGCCACACCCGCGAAAATCTGAGCGGCGTGCGGGTGATACGCGCCTTTTCAAAAGAGCAGGCCCAAACCGATGAATTCGCCGAAAAAACCGGGGCGCTGTTTTCCGTGTCTTTTTTTGCGGGCAAGATCTCTTCTCTGCTGAACCCCGTTACTTATATCCTGATCAATTTCGCCGCCATCCTGCTGATCTATACCGGCGCGCTCCGGGTGGATCGCGGCCTTCTCACCCAAGGCGCGGTGGTGGCGCTGTATAACTATATGGCGCAGATCCTTGTGGAGCTGATCAAGCTTGTAAATCTTGTGGTCACCGTATCCCGTGCGCTGGCAGGCGCAAAGCGCATTGAAAGCGTGCTGGCGGAGCAAACGGATATGGCGTATCCGGAAACCGGCGCGCAGCCCGATTTTACCGCCCCCGCGGTGGAATTCGCAAACGCGGACCTGCGCTACGGCGAAAACGCGGATCTCTCTCTCAGGGGCGTCAGCTTTACCGCCCGGGGCGGCAGCCTCGGCGTGATCGGCGCCACCGGCGCGGGCAAAAGCAGCCTGATCGACCTGATCCCCCGGTTTTACGACGTAAGCGCCGGTGAAGTGCGCCTGTTCGGCCATAACGTAAAGGCGTATTCCGCCGAAACGCTGCAGCGGCTGGTTGCCGTTGTGCCGCAGAAAGCGGTGCTGTTTTCCGGTACGCTGCGCGATAACCTGAAATGGGGCGACCCAAACGCTTCCGACGAAGCCCTATGGAGCGCCCTCGAAAAGGCGCAGGCGCTGGATTTTGTAACCGCCAAGGGAGAGGGGCTTGATTTTATGATCGAGCAGGGCGGCCGCAATCTCTCCGGCGGGCAGCGGCAGCGGCTCACCGTGGCGCGGGCGCTGGTGAAAAACGCCCCCGTTCTGATTCTGGACGATTCTTATTCCGCATTGGATACCGCCACCGAAAAGGCCATGCGCGCCGCGCTGCAAAACACCGGCGCAAGGCTGATTATTACCGTATCGCAGCGCACCGGCAGCGTTGCCGGGTGCGATCACATCTTAGTGCTGGAGGACGGCGCTCTGACCGCCGCCGGTACCCATGCTTCGCTGCTGGAAGAGAGCCCTGCTTACGCCTTTATCCACAGCTGTGAGGAAGGGGGCGCCGGCGTTGCCTGAGAAAAAACCGAAGAAAAAGGCCCCGAAGGGGACCGTAAAAAAACTGCTGCGCTTTTTGGGCGCGTATAAATGGCGGCTGGCGTTTTCGCTGCTGTGTTCCGCCGTGAACGCGGGGCTGAGCCTGTATATTCCGCTGCTGTTCGGCAGATGTATCGATCTGATCGTCGGCCCCGGCAATGTGGACGCCGAAGGGGTAAAACGCAAGCTTCTGTTCAGCGGCGGCCTGATCCTGCTCAGCGCCCTGGGGGCGTATCTGGCGGCGGTGGAAAACAACCGCGTTACCTCCGGCGTAACGCGGGATATGCGCAACGCCGCGTTCCGCAAAATACAGGTTCTTCCCCTTTCGTATCTGGATTCCCATCCCGCAGGGGATACCCTGAGCCGGGTGGTGAACGACGTGGATCGCTTTGCGGACGGCCTTCTGCTGGGCTTTACCCAGTTCTTTTCCGGGGTGATCACCATCATCGGTACGCTGGCGCTGCTGTTTTCCCTCAGCTGGCAGGTGGCCCTTACCGTGGTGCTGCTCACGCCCCTTTCGCTGCTCACCGCGCACCTGATCGCAAACCGCTCTTTCCGCTACTTTCAGCGGCAGGCGGCCATACGGGGCAGCCTTACCGCCGTAACCGAAGAAACGGTGGGCAACCTGAAAACCTTAAAGGCCTTCGGGCAGGAACAAAACGCCGGGCGCAGGTTCGGCGCCGTGAATACCGATCTGAAGGCAGCCTCGCTGAAGGCCATCTTTATCTCTTCCATCTCCAATCCCGGCACACGCTTTGTGAATGCGCTGGTGTACGCGGGGGTGGCGCTTACCGGCGCCTTAAGCGTGCTGGATGTGCTGGGCGGCGGCCTTACCGTGGGCCTGCTTACAAGCGCGCTTGGCTTTGCGAACCAATATACAAAACCCTTTAACGAGATCTCTTCCGTGTTTGCGGAAATGCAGAACGCCCTCACCTGTTTCGCCCGGGTGGCGGAGCTGATCGACGCGCCCGGCGAAGCGCCGGACCCTGCCTCCGCCGCAGAGATCGGCCGCGCCGAGGGCAACGTGGAGCTGAAGAACGTGGCCTTTTCTTACGATAAAAGCCGCGAATTCATAAAGGGCTTCGATCTGCGTGTGAAAAAAGGCCAGAAGGCTGCCATCGTGGGTACCACAGGCTGCGGCAAAACCACCGTGATCAACCTGCTGATGCGTTTTTACGAGATCGACGGCGGCGAGATCCTTCTGGACGGAAGGGATATCAGGGATATCACCAAAAAGAGCCTCAGGGGCAACGTGGGCATGGTGCTGCAGGATACGTGGCTCAAAAACGCAAGCGTGCGCGATAATCTGCTGGAGGGCTGCCCGAACGCCGCGGATGAAGATATGATCGCCGCGGCAAAACGCACCCACGCCCATTCCTTTATCAAGCGCCTGCCGCAGGGTTACGATACCCTGCTGGGCGAGGACGGCGGTTCGCTGTCGCAGGGGCAGAAGCAGCTTCTGTGCATCACCCGCGCCATGCTGGCGGATCCCAATATACTGATATTGGACGAGGCCACCTCATCCATCGACCTTGCCACCGAGATCAAGGTGCAGAAAGCCTTTGACGAACTCACGGTGGGGCGCACCTGCTTTATCGTGGCGCACCGCCTTTCCACCATTATGCACTGCGATGTGATCGCGGTGATGGACGGCGGAAAAATCGTGGAGCAGGGCACGCACGAGGCGCTGCTGGCGCAGGGCGGTTTCTACGCAAAATTATGGGCGAGCCGAAGCGGCTGACGCCTGTTACGATACAGGGATTTGAAAGAGAGAAGGCATATTTTATGAAACGGGTCAAAAAAACAGGCTGCGCGGCGGCTGCGCTTTTGCTGGCGGCGTGCGCGTTCCTGAGCGGCTGCGGCAAGGGCGGCGGCGTGCGCATCAACGAGGTGATGGCCTCGAACCACGCCGCGTATACGGACGACGACGGCGGCCATCCGGATTGGATCGAGCTTTACAACGGCGGCGGCAGCGCGGTGGATCTTACCGGCTGGAGCGTTACGGACGACAGCGCCGAGGCGGATAAATTCGTTTTTTCCGGGGGCGAGATCCCCGCAAAGGGCTTTGTGCTGCTGTATGCGGATAAATCCTCAAAAAAGAGCGGGGCTGCGGCCGGCGCGCGCCTGCCCTTCGGACTGAGCGCGAAAAACGGCGAGACCCTGTTTCTGTATAACGCGGAGGGCAAGCTGGTCTCCAAGCTGGAATTTCCCGCCCTTGACGCGGATCAGAGCTACGGCGTAAGCGAGGGCGATACCGGCTTGCTGCATATGCCCACCCCCGGGGAGCCGAACAGCATTCTCAAAAAAAACGCGGATAGCGCCGTTCCTGCGGACGCCCCCGCCGCGGCGGACCTTGCGGTGGTGATCAACGAGTATTCCACCGGGGATACCCAAACGCTTACGGATCCCAACGGCGATTTCAGCGGCTGGGTGGAGCTGTATAACAAAGAGGATAAGGACGTTTCTCTTGCGGGCTTTCTGCTTTCGGATGACCCTGCCGACCCGGGCAAATGGGCGCTGCCGGAGGTCACTGTAAAGGCGAAGGGCTATCTGCTGATCTATCTCAACGGCGACGATAAGGAAAAACCCCTTTGCGCCTCCTTTTCGCTTTCCGGCAAAGAGGATTATCTTGTGTTCAGCGATCCCGCCGGCAACGAGCTGGACCGCTGCGAGGTATATAAGCTGTTTGCGAATCTCACCTGCGGCCGGGTTACGGACGGCGCCGATGAATTCGGTTTCTTTGCCGCGGCCACGCCCGGCAGGGCCAACGATAAACAGGCGTTTTCCTCGGTGGATTCCGCCGCCCTTACCGATAACAAGGCGCTGGTGATCAGCGAGGTGGCGGCGGTGAATACCTCCTTTACCGCGCCAGACGGCGATACCTACGATTACGTGGAGCTGTATAACCCGGGCGACGCGCCGGTGCTGCTGAGCGACTACCGGATCTCGGATTCCAAAAAGGCGGATTCCTTTCAGCCCCTGCCGGAGCAGACGCTGCAGCCCGGCGAATACGTTTTGGTTTACTGCACCGAAAACGAGCTGAGCGGCGCCGTGACCGCGGATCTGGGCTTCAACCGTTACGGCGAAACCGTGTACCTTGCGGATGAAAACGGCACGGTTGTGGATTCCCTCAAATATCAGCGCCTTACCGACGGCGTAAGCTGCGGGCGGCTCTCGACCGGCGATCCTGCGCCGGTCTATTTCACCTCTGCCACCCCCGGCGCGCAGAATCCCGAAAAGGGGCTGAAGGCCGCAGTGGCGAATCCCGCTTTTTCGCAGAGCAGTACCTATGTGAAAAAGGGGACTTCCGTTTCCGTTGACAGCGCCGATACGGTGTATTACACCACCGACGGCAGCGAGCCCACCGAAGAGAGCGAAAAATACACAGCCCCCATCAAAATCACCGAAACCACGGTGCTGCGCGCCCGGGCGTACCGCAGCGGCGCGCTGCCGTCGGATACCGTTACCGCCACTTATCTGATCGAAGACCGTCACGATCTGCCGGTGGTGTTTCTCTCTACGGACGACAAAAACCTTTATGATGAAGCCACCGGCATCTGGGCGACCGGCTACGGCGCTTCAAGCACCTTTCCCTACGTGGGCGCAAATTTCTGGAAGGATTGGGAGCGCCCCGTGCATTTTGAGTATATGACGCCGGACGGCGTAAGTCAGGTTGCCTTTGACGCGGGTATCAAGGTGTTCGGCCAGTACAGCCGCGCCCAATCGCAAAAGAGCGTATCCATCCGCCTCAGGGACCGGTTCGGCCCCAAGGAGGTATGTTATCCGTTTTTTGAGGATAACGGCGTAAACGTGTTTTCAAGCCTTGTGCTGCGCGACAGCGGCCAGGATTTTATCTCTGCCCACATCCGCGACGCCTTCTGCGCCATGGTGCTGAAAAATCAGATGGACGTGGATATTATGGATTACCGCCCCGTGGCGGTGTACGTGAACGGCAAATACCACGGCATTTACGATCTGCGCGAGAAGATCGACGGCGATTACCTGCGCAACCGCCGCGGCGTGGATGAGAACAATACCGATCTCATCAAGGGCGTGCGCGACGTGCAGCTGGGCAGCATGGAGAATTACGAAGCGCTTATGAGCTATCTGCGCGCCCACGACCCGGCGGACGACGAGGTGTACGCCTATCTTGAAACGCAGATCGATATCGATAACCTGATCTGTTATTGGATGGCGGAGGCCTTTTTCAATAATACGGATACGGGCAATATCCGCTTCTACCGCGAGAATACGGAGGGCGGCAAATGGCGGTGGATCTTCTTTGACGTGGATTGGGCTCTGTTTCCCTCCACTTACACCCGCAACGGCATCGCCGCCTATCTCAACCCTGCCGGGCACGGTGTGGGGCACGGCTTCAGCACCCTGATCATGACCCGCATGATGCGCAGCGAAAAATTCCGTACCCGGCTGCTGGAGCTGCATAAACAGCATCTGGAAACCACCTTCGATCTTGACCGTATGCTCACCCTGTTCGACGCCATGATAAAAGAGATCGACGGCGAAATGAAGCGCCACACCGAGCGCTGGACGGACCTCAGCTACGAAAGCTGGAAGAAAAACGTAAAAACCCTGCGCGGTATCATCGAAAAACGCCCCGCCATGTTCGTTTCCGATATGATCTCCGCCTTTCATATGACAAAAGAGGAACAGGAGAAGTATCTGCCGGAAAAACTGCGGTAAAATTGCAGTTTATCGCGCCGGAGGCGCGACCGCCGTTCGCCGTTTGCCGTTCGCCGTTCGCAAGAATCACAGCTTC
>CAMOVW010000143.1 GCA_946627725.1 uncultured Clostridia bacterium | reverse complement strand
TCGCTTAAGCTCTTTTGAACCACTCGCCCAGCGAGTGGTTTTCGCATACAAAAAAGTGCGCAGCCAGAGCTACGCACAAAAAACGCACAACTCCGATTGCTGCGACACAATTCAGCCATCCATAGGGACGCATGAATAGAGAGTGCATTTTTACCGAGGTAAAAATGCGTCCCCTCATAAAGATGGCTGATTATTGAATTGTGTCGCAACATCATCTTACCATAAGAAACACAAGAAATCAACATAAAAAAGAAAAAAGGCAAAATTGTCTAAAAACGATCTTGCCGATGCCCATTGTAATAATCCTTTTGTGTTTGCTTTTGCCGTGTTGATTGAAGAAAATAATCAATCTCCGTCGGCTGCGTAACGAGCGCCGCATATCTCAGGAAAAACTCTGCGCGGAGCTGCAGCGCCGGGGCTGCGATATCGGCAGAACAACATACGAGAAATACGAATCCGGCGAGCTCAATATCCGCGTGAGCGTTTTGATCGAGCTGAAAAAGATCTACGGCTGCGCTTATGACGATTTCTTTGCGGGTCTTGACACAAAAGAAGAATAAACCAAATACAAAAAAAGGACTGCTGTTGTTCGCGGCAGTCCCTTTTTTCAGTAATTCTCGATTATGATTGCATCTGGTTCTCTTTGGACGTTTTCAAAGAAGATACAAGAATGCGCTTTATTTCAAGGCAATCACACAGCAGCGACTGCCCTTCGGCTTCGGTAATATATAGTCCGATAATACAAGCAGCCGCAGCCAGTATTCCGTTTCAGCAGTTTCTTTGAGTGATATTTGCAGTTTGGCAATAAAATCAGCCCTTGAAACACCGTAGATCGCCTCATTTGCATTTGCACCTATGGAAGTGCCGCTTCGGATGATCTGCTTGGAAATAACGGTTTCTTTCTTTTCTTTTATAAGGTATTTTTGCAGTTTGACGATCCGCGCTGCAAAAGCCAATGATTTTTCCAATATGATGCTGTCGGACGCCATAGTGGTTTTCCTTATTTCAGATAATAGATAAGAGATAATAGAGAATAGATAAGAATACAACAGCGCCGGGCGAAAACCCCGTTAACCATTATCTATTATTTATTCACTATTATCTCTTATCTTAGCCGCGTCAGCGGCGCTGTTGGTGGAAGCGAGGGGAGTCGAACCCCTGTCCGAAAAACCCTCCTCACAACTTTCTACGAGCGTAGCTTTTTATTTGATTCTCTCCCTTGCCGGCGCGAAAAAGCACGCTCCGGGTTGGGACAGCCTCGTTTTGCATGACGGAGTACGAGGTATCGACCGTGCACGTTCGCCGCTGCATGACGCCCCTGGCCGGGCCGCGGCGCTCCCGGTAGGGACGGCTACTGCTTAAGCAGCAGCAAGGACAGTATTAGTGTCGTTATTTATTTTATAATTGAAGCTTTTATAGAGGCGCCTCACCTCTGCTCGCTTATTATGGCTCAGATTCCCCGTCGAAATCCTTTCGCTCCCATGGGGCAAAGGCGGGGGCCTTTGCAGTGAAATCTTTTGCTTACGCAAAAGGTGAAATCGCCTTGCGGCGGTGAAATCTTCGCTTACGCGAAGGTGAAATCCGCTGCGCGGATGATACCGGAGGAACGCCTGACGGCGTTGGTTATACTGGGTTCAGTCTTCTTCCGACCGTGTTTTGCGGCCGGAGGATTTCATGGTGCGGTCGATATTGCGTTTGGCGTCTTTTTCCGCGGCGGCGGCGCGCTTATCGTAGAGCTTTTTACCCTTGCACAGGCCCACCTCCAACTTGGCGCGGCCCTTTACGAAATACACGCTGAGTGGGATTATAGCATATCCCTGCTGTTTTGTCAAACCGAAAAGCTTGTTGATCTCTCTTTTATGCATCAGCAGGCGTTTCGGGCGCATGGGATCTCTGTTGAATATATTGCCCTTCTCATAGGGGGAAATATGCATGCCGAGGGCAAAAATTTCGCCGTCTTTGATCTGGCACCAGGCGTCCTTCAGGTTCACCCTGCCTTCGCGGATGGATTTGACCTCGGTGCCGTAGAGCTCCAACCCGGCCTCGTAGGTCTCTTCAATAAAATAATCGTGATATGCCTTTTTGTTCCGGGCAACGGTTTTTTCTTCGTCCGGCACGGTATCGCCTCCTTTCCGTTTTTGGGCCGGTCGTTACATTTTTTCGGGCGCGTCCACCTTCAGCAGGCCAAGCACGTTTTCAAGCGTCTGATTGACGCACCTGCACAAGAACAGGCGGGCGGCGGTAAGGTCGGCGTCCTCCGTTTCAACACGGCAGGCGTTATAGAACTTATGAAACAGCGTGGCAAGCTCGATGGCGTAGCGGGTCATGCGGCTGGGATCCAGCGCTTTTGCGGCGGCCTCCGTTTCCTGCGGCAGGCCTGAGATATGGCGGATCAGCTCTTTTTCTTCTTCCGCGGTCAGCTTCTGCATCTGGGCGGGGGTGCAGCCGGTAAAGGCGATCCCCTTCTCCGCCAGCTTGCGGATGATGGAACAGATGCGGGCGTGGGCGTACTGGCAGTAATATACCGGGTTCTGGCTGGATTCGGAAACCGCCAGCTCCAGGTCGATATCGCAGTGGGTGTTCGGCTCGCGCAGGTTGAAAAAGAACCGGGCGGCGTCGATGGGCATTTCTTCCAGCAGGGTGACCAGCGTAATGGCCTTGCCGGAGCGTTTGGAAAGCTTGATGGCTTCGCCGTTCCGCACCAGATTCACCATCTGCATCAGTACGATCTGCAGCCGGTCGGCGTCCACGCCGAGGGCGGTAAGGGCGGCCTTCAGGCGGGGCACGTAACCGTGGTGATCCGCGCCGAGCACGTCCACGGCCAGATCGAAATTACGGATGCAAAGCTTATTGTAGTGATAGGCGATATCCGGCACGATGTAGGTGTAAAAGCCGTTGGAGCGGCGCAGAACAAAATCCTTATCGCAGCCGAACTGCTCCGCCTTGAACCACACGGCACCATCCTGCTCGTAGGTATAGCCGTTGGCGGTGAGCTGCTCCACCACGCGCTTTGCCGCGCCGGAATTGTGCAGCGTACTCTCGCGGAACCAGGTATCGTAGGTGATCTTGTATTTTTTCAGATCCCGCTCCAGCCCCTCGATGTTCAGGGGAAGGGCGTAATCCACCAGCGCTTTGCGGCGGTCTGCTTCGCTTGCGCTCATATACCGATCGCCGTAGATCGCGGCAAAATTCACGGCGTGGTCGATGATATCCTGCCCGTGGTAGCTGTCTTCCGGCATCTCTACGGGGTCGCCGAAGTGCTGGCGGTAGCGGATATCGAGGCTCAGGCCGAATTTTTCGATCTGGTTGCCGCCGTCGTTGATATAAAACTCACGTTCCGTGCGGTAACCCGCCCAGCTGAGCAGCTCCGCAAGGCAATCGCCGATGGCGCCGCCGCGGGCGTTGCCGATGTGCATGGGGCCGGTGGGATTGGCGGAAACGAACTCCACCAGTGCGCTCTTGCCGCTGAAGAGATCGGAATGGCCGTAGTTCTCCCCTTTTGCCGCCACGTCCGCAAGGATATCGGCGTAATACTCCTGATTCAGGCGGAAGTTCAGAAACCCCGCGCCCGCCGCCTCGCAGGAGGCGAAATAGGTGCCGTCAAGGCTGATATGATCGATGATCGTCTGCGCGATCTTGATGGGCGGCATGCGGAAGGCCCTTGCGTGGGCCATGGCGATATTGGTGGAATAATCGCCGTTTTTCCGGTCCGCCGGGATCTCCACCTTAAAGGGCAGCAGCGCGGCTTCGGGCAGCGCGCCCCCGGCAATGGCTTTATGGATGGCCGCGGTGCAGATCTCGCCGATCTGCGTTTCGGCAATTTTCGGAATTGAATTCATAACCGTTTCCTTCTTTTCTTATCTTATGGCGTCGCTCACGTCGATCACCATCTGCTTTCTGGCGATCAGGCTGCCGTTGCAATCCACCGTATAGTTGAGTTCAAGCTGGCCGCCCCGGGGCCCGATGGAGCTGAACACGTCCTGCGCGTAGATCCCGATCATCATATCGCCGTAGGGGGTGGAATAGCGGCAGGAGTGGCGTTTGCCGGCCTCCACCGTGATCTCGCTGGAGATATCCCCCACCCGCATGATGGAGGCGCACTTCTGGTCTGTTACAGTGATTTTGGTTTTGCTTTTCATGCCGTCGCCGAAATCCTCTTCATACCCAAGGGTATAGTCGTCTTCGCTGCCCTTCAGGTAGCCGTAGGCGGTGGTCTCCATGCCGTCCTCGCCCTCCGGCGTGTTCTGCAGATCCCGGATACGGATCACACGTTCTTTTTTCATAATCGTTTCTCTTTATATTATTATTGATAAATAATTATATCATTCCGCCAATATTCAGTCAAGAGTTATTTTCAGCGAGATCGGGAAATGGTCGCTGGGGTATGCGTCCGGGTCTCCGAGCGCAGCGCTGTCTATTTTGTATTCCAGCGGCGTGATGCCGGTTTTGGAAATGAGAAAATAATCTAGGTTTTCGTGGGCCATATCCTGCCCCCAGTTATGATAAGTGGCGCCGGGCCCGCGGGATACGGGGGCAAGGTATTTTGCGTCGTCAAACAGCGCGGTGGCGGTTTTGTAGGTATCGCTCTTTTCGCTGCAGTTGAGGTCCCCCATGATCACGCAGGGCTGCCCGCCGAAGGCCTTGATCTTTTCAAGGATCAGTTTGATGCTGTTCACGCGCGCTTCGCTGCCTTTGTGGTCAAGATGGACGTTGAACACCACCAGTTCTTTGCCGGTGGCCTTCTCACGCAGTATCACGTAAGAACACACGCGGTTGAAGGCCGCGTCCCACCCGCGGCTCATCACGTCAGGCGTTTCGCTGAGCCAGAAGCTGCCCTTATCGGTGAGCTCAAATTTTTGGGTATTGTAAAACACCGGGCAGCCCTCGGCAAGGGGGCTGTTGTCGCGGTAGGTGATCACGCTGTCGTACCCGGGAAGGCTCTCGCAAAGGTATTTATAGTGGACCTTTGTGACCTCCTGAAAGCCGATCACGTCCGCCGTGCCGATGGCTTCCAGATTCTTCATCAGCAGATCGGCGCGGTAAAACCAGCTTTTTTTGCCCAGGTCAAAGGGGGTGAGGGTGCGCACGTTGCTGCTCACCAGCGTGAGCCGCCCCGTTTCGGGCGTGAAACCGATCTCCCGCGGGTGTTTTTGGCGCACATACCGGGGATAATAGATGCCTACGGCAACCGCCGCAGCGACCGCGAACACAAGAATCAGGCAGAGGAATGCGATCAGGATCTTTTTGAAAATCTTCATTTTCGTCACCTCACCAGAAACAGTTCAAGAATGAATACCACGGCGCAGCACGAAAGCGCCGTTTTGAACAGATCGAAGCCGAACCAGGCGACGACGATACCCACCGCCATGGCCGCGGCGCCGCTCCATATGCTGCCGGTGGCGTGCAGAATGGCCGGAAAGGTCATCACCGCCAGCGTAACGTAGGGCACGTAATACAAAAAGGAATTGATGAACCGGTTTTTGATCTTCTGCCGGATCAGCGTGAGCGGCAGCACGCGGATCAGAAACGAGACCACCGCCATAACGGCGATGTAGATATAGGCGTTTCTCATGCGCGCTCCTCCGTTTCTTCCTGCTCTTTACGGGGGAACAGGATGGCAGCGGCGGAGGATAAAACCACCGTTAAGATAATGGTGCGGGTGCCCTCGCTCAGATCTCTGACCCACGGGATCAGCGTGCAGACGTAGCTCAGGGCGAAACACACCGCAATGATGCCCGCAATGATTTTGCTCTTTCTTGCGGGCGGAATGATCACGGCGAAGAACATGCCGTAAAGCGCCACGCTGAGGGCGCTCACCGCCCGTACCGGCAGAAAGCTGCCCGCGATGATGCCCAGCATGGTGCCGACGCTCCAGCCCGGCAGGGCTGCGATCACCGCGCCGTAGGTATACCACGGGTTCAGAAGCCCCTCTTTGCTGATGGAAACGCCGAAGATCTCGTCCGTCATATCAAAGGCCAGCAAAAATCGGTGAAAAAAGGGCATTTCCGGGTCCAGCCGCTGGGCGAAAGCGGCGCTCATCAGAAAATACCGGGCGTTTGCCACCAGCGTTGCCAGCGCGATTGCGATATAGGTGCCGTTTTCCGCAATCACGGTAAAGGCGGCGTACTCCCCCGCGCTGGCGTTGCACAAAAGGCTCGCCAGAAAACCCTGAAACGGCAGCAGCCCCGCCTTTTTTGCAAGGATGCCCAATGAAAATGATACGGCGAAATAGCCCAGCGAGATGGGGACGCCGTCCTTCAACCCCCGCAGGAACGCCTGTTTGTGAAATCGAAACGAATACTTAGCCATACTTCTTCCCTTCCTGCCCCATATAGTACCACACGCGGCGGGGGAAGTCAAAGAAAAATCTATTTACATTCCCGAAAAAAACGGCTATAATTTTTAATAACGGAGGTTGCCGCCTATGAAGCTGCTGCAAAATGTGTTAAAAGCGCCCTTTGCGCTGAAGAAGCCCGCCCCGAAACCGGAGGGGGTATTGCTGCGCGCCGCGCTGGTAAGCGATACCCATATCACAAAAGCCCGTTACCGCAGGGCGCTGCTGATACCTACGCTGAAAAACGCGGCCCGTTTTGCGCCGGACGCGATTCTCTTTGCCGGGGACTGCACCGATAACGGCAACGCCCCAAACTGGCTTGCCTTTGCCGGGGACGTGGAGAAGCACTGCGGCGTAAAAACAAAGCTCTTTGCCCTTGGCAACCACGACACGTGGGAGAGCTATCACGGCGCCCACGATTACAAAAGCGCACGGGATCTGTATCTCGCGTTCACCGGCAGGCTGACGGGAGAACGGCCCGCACACGTCTATTTCACCCGGGAAGTGAACGGATTTCCCTTTATTTTTCTGGGCAGCGAAAGCGACGGCGTGAGCTCTTATCTGAGCGAAACACAGCTGAACTGGCTGGAAGGCGCCCTTGCCGCCGCTGCGAAGGACCGCCCGCAGGGTCCCTTTTTCGTGGTACACCACTCCCCTATGAACCACACCCACGGCGTGGGAGCAAACGAGCACAGCATGGGCATTTCGGGGGACGCCAGCCCCCGGCTGCAGGCGATACTGGACCGGTGCCAAAACGTGATCTATATCTGCGGGCATATCCATTTCGGTCTGCAGAAGGAAGGCCCCCTTGCCACGGTGCAGCTGGTGGGAAACCATATCACAAGCGTGTGCCTGCCGGGCTGCGAATACGGCGAGCTGTTCAACGGAAAATACGCCTCCCCCGGCTACCCGCTGCCCGGCACGGGGCTGCTGGCGGACGTTTACCGGAACAGGATCGTTTTTACGGGCGCATCCTTTCTGCTGAACAGAGAGATCCCCGTTTTCCGCTGGGAGATCCCGCTTGCGGCAGACCGGAACAACTGACACTTCGGGAGGTACGGCATGGATATTTACGAAAAAATACACAGCGGGGCGCTGTATGACCCCAACGATGAGAGCGTGCTGCAAACGCAGTTCGCCTGCCTTGAAAAATTATACGATTTCAACGCCACCCGCCCGCATGAGCTTGAAAAGCGGGCGCGTCTGCTGAAAGAGATGTTTGCCGAAATCGGCGAAAACTGCTATATCGAGCCGCCTCTGCGCGCCAACTGGGCGGGCAGGAACGTACACTTCGGCAGCAATGTATACGCCAATTTCAATCTGACCCTTGTGGACGATACCCACATCTACGTGGACGACGGCGTGATGTTCGGCCCGAACGTGACCGTGGCCACCGCCGGGCACCCGCTGAACCCGGCGCTGCGCGCGGAAGGGCTGCAGTATAACCTGCCGGTGCATATCGGCAAAAACTGCTGGATCGGCGCGGGGGCGCTGATCATGCCCGGCGTTACCGTCGGAGAAAACACCGTGATCGGCGCGGGCAGCGTGGTAACAAAGGATATCCCCGCCAACGTGGTAGCGGTGGGCGTCCCCTGCCGGGTACTTCACCCGATCACGGAGGAAATCGTAGAAAAATACTGCGGGAAAGCGTGAGTTTGAAACAGTCGGTTCATTTCGATTTTCTCACGCCCGGCAAAGCGGCGTTCAAAAATTACGTTTTTTTTGAAATTTTGTATTTACGCGGGGCGCGTTTCGTGCTATAATTTTACAAACATCAAACAGGAGGAAAACTCTATGGATAATATATGGCATTCCATGCCGCCCGAGCGGGTCACCCCGGAAGATTTTATGGCGGTGATCGAGATCCCCAAGGGCAGCAAAAACAAATACGAGCTGGATAAAGAAACCGGCCTGATCGTACTGGACCGTATTCTTTATACCAGC
>CAMOVW010000142.1 GCA_946627725.1 uncultured Clostridia bacterium | reverse complement strand
AGCTAATGGTCCTTGTCGATTGCCTATTTATTATATATGGAGAGAGAAAAAATGTCAAGCATTATTTTTATAATTTTTCGATGTATTTTCTTTTTTGTATTCATAAAAGGCATGAACGAGACATTTATATCCAAGATTTTTTATATCGTCATACCGAGCGTTGAAACGGGATTTTGTATGCTTACCTGTTAACAAATATCGTATACATTCCTGCGCATAGTGATCAATGACTTTCAGACTGTTGTCTGTATTAATGACAGGAAAATACCATAAAGACCACGTTAAGTCATGATCTGAATTATTATAAAATATTTTACTGTTAAAAATACGAATAAATGCACGCGCAGCTTTTTCGCCCGAGAGATCGTTCCGTTTTTGCCAACGCGTCAACGCTCGTGTTTTTCTTTTCATTTTCTGCTTCATTTTTATTAATGAAGCCGGTGCAATATCCACTACGCCGCGAAGGTATGAAAAACCGAGAAAAATCCAACCGGTATCCGGGGTGAAATATTCTTCTTTCTCAGGATTTAAATGAAGCCCCGCGTCGGCAATGAAACGTCGGATTTCAAAAGCGTAATTCTCAGCTTCCTCGCGGGAATCAGCAAATACGATCATGTCATCCGAATACCTTGCATATGGGATATTACGGTAAAAGAATAGCCAGTCAAGTTCTTTCAGATATACATTCGCATAAAATGCAGACAAAGGCGTCCCGGCCATAATCCCCTTTTCTTCAATGATTCGAACGCCGTTTTCTAAAACTTCCGATTCTTGAAGCAGATCCCGTAAAAACTGAAACAACACAGGGTCGTCTTGTAAAACACGTTCAAGAATCGGAATAAGCTTCTGTACAGGCACCTCATTGAAATAATTACTGACGTCCGTTTTATAGGCGAACATATTCTGAATATTCGGATATCGCGTAAAATAAGAGATCGCGTCTTTGGCGGTTCTGCCGGGACGGAAGGAAAACAGATTATCCGAGAAAGACGAATCATATTTACGAAGGAGCAGCCAGGTGAGAAGTTTGAGCACAGTATTTTCCGCTGCCGGATATGTATATACCGTCCGTTTTTTCTGCGCAGACATTTTGCTGATGATGCTTTTCTCAGGCAAGGGGAAACGCTCTCCGCTTCTGATTATTTCACATACAGGCAAATAAGCCTTACTGTCGATAAATCGCCGTAAATCATGTATAAATGATTTCGGCGCGGCAAGGCTGCATTTATAATTATAAAACGATTCCCAAACGTCCTGTTGAGAGAGCAATTCCAATAAAGACATAAACCAATAAAAATGCGCCGGACAAGTATTTTTACTCGTCAAGGCGCAAAAAAGGTGAAAACAGAAAGGATTAAATCCCGGAAATTCCGGGATATACCGGACCGTACATATGTAAACTGCCTGCGAAGTATCTTTCAAACATATGCCTGGCCCGCCACAGGCGCAAAGCGTTCTGTTTTCACATTTTTCAGCTTTCAGCCGAGGATTTTGCGCATACGGCCGACCACATAAGATCTCGTATTCCACCAGCCGGAATGATCGTAATAGAACCGAAGATACGGAACACCTTCTTTTTCTGCGGCGATCCGAAATCTCTGTGCTGAGCTTGATTCGCTTTTCAGTTCAACGATCAACACTTTTTTACCGTTACTGAAAAAAGAATAAATCGGATTTGCAGCATTCATCCCCTGAGAAGCGGTAAATTGTACCGAAGGAAATTCTTCGCTGAATATATGCTCAAAGTATTCTGTATAAGTGCCGTTGTAATTAAACTGATTTTCTTCAGCCGGCATTTGTTTTCCCCAGGAATCTCCGGCGTGTACGGTCGGCGAAACGAATGCTTCATCTATTTTTTCTTTCTGAGCGGATTCTTGCGAAACGAAAACAGATTTTTCTTTCTGCAGTTTTTCTGCGGTTTCAACAACCTCTTTCGCTGCATTTTTCATAAAATCAAAGGCGGATTCAGCAGTTTTATTATCGCCGAACAATTTTGACAATAAGCTCATCGAAAATTTCCTCCGTTAATTATTTATTCTATTTCACAGGATCATACTCGTAATAATACAAATCGGTCGATAAGCGCAATGGGATACCGACCGATTAAAAAATATCAGAAAAAGTGACAAAAAGAGATTAATCAACAGAAGTGATTCCTGTAGCAAAGGAAAAAATGTCGCCGATCCTTTTAAAAATATCGACCAGATACGAAATTACAACTGCAGCGATCTGCATTGCGGGAGTCGCTCTCTGAAGCAAATTATCCATTCTTGAATACCTGTAACGGAACAGAACCCGTTTCCTTTCATTTAATTTCAATTATATTCTACTATACTCTGCTAAAAAAATCAAGTTAAATTTATATACAATCTTTTATTCATCCGAAGGCTCAACAGGAGTGTTCTCCTCAGCGTTGTTTTCCGTGGGTTCAGAATCTGTGCTTTCGGGATTTTCGGATGATTGTGTCGGTTCTTCCTGTGAAGTGGGTTCTGTAGGCTCATCTTCAACGGGTGTAGTTGCCGGTTCTTCCTCAGTTTCATCTTCGTAATCATATCCCGAACTTCTTGTAGTTGAAGTGTAACGTTCAGTTGGCGCAGCGGTAGTTGAATCGGTTACGGAAGCTGACTCTGAAGAAGGCTCCGTTGTTGTAGGCTTTGTGGTCGAAGTCTCGGTGGTTTTTTGTGTTGTTTCTGACGCACTCTGCGATTCGCTTACGGAAACGGAAGCGGAAACGGAACTGGGATCAAGCGTGGAATTTGCAGCGGGATTACCGTGTGATTCAGACCAGAACTTAATGCCAAACAGTGCGCCCGCGATAACCGCACAAGCAACCACAAGAATCGCAATCAACCGAACTGCGCGTTTTCCTTTTGATACAGGCGTCGTTTCTTCCGAAGTCTGAACCTCTTTTTCTTCAGTATCATCTTCTTCTGAAACAGTTTGCTCTGTTGTATCGAATTCCTGTTCATCCGGTGTTGCCGCTGCAGCAGCGATCGCTTCCGGGGCGGGTTCTTCTTCAGCAGCAGGTTCTACAGACCGGATCTTGATTACTACTGCAGAAATTGCATCTTTACAACCGTATTTTACCGCCTGCGAGGCAATCAAGGAGACAATCTTTTTCACGTCGCCGGCCGCACTCTTGCAAATTGCAGGAAGAATCCCTTCCGGCAAAGAAGCTGAAACCGCCCCGGATAAAAGAATGAAAATATCCCCTTCTTTTACATGGTTGCACTGTGCAACGCCGAATGAAGACTTTTCATCAGCAAACTGCGTCTGCTGCGGTTTGATCTCCATAAACGTATCATCGTAAAACGTATATAAACGATTGTTACCGGCTTTTGCAACGTAAACGGTATCGTTAAACCCTGAAAGCATAGCGCAAGAACAATCGGAGGAAACAAAACCGGTTTCGTTCAAGACCCGGGAAAAAGCCTTTAGATAATCAGCTATAAGAAGCGCCGTATTTGAGCCGTCTTCGGTAAACTTTTCAACGCAGGTTTCAAACAACCCTGCAGCGCTTTCCGCAGTGCCTTTCTTTGCGGAGCTTGCAAGAACGTAATACGGACGGCCGTTGCCGGTACCTGCAGCTCTAACACCTTTTTCACCGTGAACGATCTGGTTCGGCCAAAGCTTGCCGCTCGCATTGATAAAATCGGTATTAAAATCTTTTGCGCTGCCTCTTTTGGAAACAATCGCGGTTTCAACGGACATGGACATTGCTATTTCCTCCAATTCAATTTATATCTTTCACTTTATGCATCAAATACGATCTGACATCCCCTGCAAGATACAGAGAGCCGCATACTATCATCATATCAAACTTCGAAAGCATAGCAACGGCGGCGTCGATCCCCTTTTTCGGGTCGCTGATGCTGCAAGCATCAACCCCGTTTTGCTGCAGCATCTTTTGAAGTTCATTTGCCGGAATCGCACGCGGGTTAGAAGGGGTAACGGCAATTACATGGGAAAAATACGTGCCGAGATTATCAATTACGCTTTGGATATCTTTATCTTTCATCATACCCATCACAGCAATCACGCGTTTATTTTTTGCATACATTTCAAGAAGATCCGCCAAGGCCTTTGTGGAATCATCGTTATGCGACCCATCAAGAATAATCAGAGGCGATCCGTTTATAATTTCTGTGCGGGCGGGAATAAAAGAAGCTTCGATCCCCTGCTTTATATGTTTTTTTGTGATATCAAGTCCGCTGACGCCGATCACTTCACACGCTTTGATCGCAGCGGCAGCATTATGCAACTGATGAACACCGGCAAAAGGCACATGGATCCGCTCACCACGATACTCGATATCGGAGCCTTCCAGCCCCATACGTACCACATTGAAAAGCTCTTGCTGCTCCGCTGCAAACAGATACGAACCCGATTGCGCCGCAGTGTCCCGAATCACGGAAACAGCTTTCTGCTGCTGTCCTTCCGATAATACACAATGACAATGATGCTTAATGATTCCCGCTTTTTCATAAGCGATCTTTTCAACCGTATCGCCAAGTACGGCAGTATGGTCTAAGGAAATGGACGTTATCACACTTACAATGGGCGAATCGATTATGTTTGTAGCGTCATATCTGCCGCCAAGTCCGGTTTCAAGAACAACAACATCGCATCCCTGATCGGCGAAATACAGAAAAGCTGCGGCTGTGATCGCTTCAAACTCCGTGGGATAAATCCCCTGCGCATTCAATGCCAATACTGCGGCTTCCGTAATTCTGGTAACAGCAGTAAGATCGGTTTCCGATATCATAGCATTGTTTATCTGAATGCGCTCTCTGAAATCGATCACGTAAGGCGACGTATACAATCCCGTTCGGAACCCAGCAACGCGAAGCACATTTGAAATTTCAGTGCAAACCGTTCCTTTCCCGTTGGTGCCGGCTACATGAACATACCTCATTTTACGTTCGGGATGCCCGAGATGCGCGCACAAAGCTGCAATCCTGTCAAGCCCGGGCTGTACGCCGAAACGCAAAAGAGAGTGATAAAACGCTACCGCGCTTTTGCAATCATTAATCATATCTCCGATTGAGCAAGTTTTTCAATGCTCTGCAATATCATTTGTTCTTTTTCAGACAGTTTAACTTCATTCTCACGCTGTTCCGCAATTACCTTCTCGGGCGCCTTTGCCATGAATCCGGGGTTAGACAGCTTTCCACGGATCTGCGAAAGCTTTTTCTGCACGTCTTCAAGCTCTTTATTCAGGCGCTTTCTTTCCGCGGCGAAATCGATCAGCTGCGCCATGGGGATGAATATTCTCGCCCCCTCAGCAATCACGCAAACAGAAGTATCCGTTTCAAACGTAGGTATGGCTTCTGCCTTTACACCGGATGCGGAAGCAAGACGGACGAAATACGCCTCTGCAGATTGAAAAAGATCAACATTTTCTGTTTCAATATTCAGCTGCGCCTTCTTTGAGGGCGGAACGTTCATTTCAGCACGGCGATTTCTGACCGCCTTAACGGCGCTCATGATCATCTCCATATTCTCGCATTCACGATCAAACGCAAGTTTTTCATCATACACAGGCCAGGGGGAAACCATAATGGAATCACCTGTATGGGGAAGAGATTGCCAGATCTCTTCTGTGATGAAAGGCATAAACGGATGAAGAAGTTTAAGCGTGTTGCTCATTACATAAGAGAGCACCGCGCGCGCGTTCTGCTTTTGATTTTCATCATTGCCATTCAAACGGATCTTGCAGATCTCGATATACCAATCGCAAAGCACGTCCCAGATGAAGTCGTAAAGCTTTGAAACGGCAACGCCAAGTTCATACTTATCAAGATTATCTGTAACTTCTTTTACAAGCGTGTTGTACTTTGTAAGGATCCACTTATCTTCCAATGCAAGCTCGTCCGGCAAATAGGGATCAAATTCTTCATCACCGAGATTCATAAGAATAAATCTGGCGGCGTTCCAGAGTTTATTTGCGAAATTGCGGCTTGCTTCAACCTTTTCGTTTGAGAAGCGCATATCGTTTCCGGGGGAATTGCCGGTAGCGAGCGTAAACCGGAGCGCATCAGCGCCGTACTGATCGATAATCTCAAGAGGATCGATACCGTTTCCGAGAGATTTGCTCATTTTTCTGCCGAGCGCATCCCGTACAAGACCATGGATAAGCACAGTATCAAACGGCGCTTTATCTGTATATGCAAGGCCGGAAAAAATCATACGGCTGACCCAGAATCCGATAATATCATATCCGGTAACAAGCGTATTTGTGGGATAATAATGTTTCAGGTCTTCCGTTTCTTCGGGCCAGCCAAGCGTTGAGAAAGGCCACAGGGCAGAGGAAAACCAGGTATCCAAAGTATCGGGATCCTGTGAAAGAGAAGTAGCGCCGCAGGAGGGGCATTTACAGGGAGCTTCCTTTGAAACAACGGTTTCACCGCAGGAATCACAATACCATGCAGGGATACGATGCCCCCACCAAAGCTGACGGGAGATGCACCAATCGCGGGTCCCTTTCATCCAGTTAATGTAGTTCTTGGTAAAACGATCCGGAACAAAACGAATAGTACCGTCTTCAACCGCCTTGATCGCAGGTTCCGCAAGAGGCGCCATTTTTACAAACCATTGCTTCGATACCATCGGCTCAATCGCCGTATGGCAGCGATAGCAGGTGCCAACCTGATGTTTGATCGGTTCAATCTCTTTGATATAGCCGCCGCGTTCAAGATCTTCAAGTATCGCCTTGCGGGCTTCTTTGGTAGTAAGACCTGCATATTTTCCGCAATCGAGCACAAGAGGTTCGCCTTTTGACGCTCGCCCGGAAGCAATCAGTTCTTCTGCGACCTGTTTATCGGCGGCGCCGGTAAGGTGACCGTCATATGTAAACGTGCGAACGATCGGCAGGTCATGACGAACGCCAACTTCAAAGTCATTGGGATCATGCGCAGGCGTAATTTTCACAACGCCGGTACCTTTGGTCATATCCGCATGTTCATCAAGAACAATGGGGATCTCTTTGTTCAGCAAAGGAAGGATCACATGGCACCCATGCAGGTGTTTATATCTCTCGTCTTCGGGATTGATTGCAACAGCCGTATCTCCCAACATTGTTTCGGGACGGGTTGTTGCCAGTTCAAGCTGTTCGCCGGTTTCTTTTACCGTATAGAGCAAATGCCAGAAATTGGAATCTTTTTCTTCATATTCAACTTCAGCGTCTGATATCGAAGTGTTGCAGAACGGGCACCAATTGACCATCCGGTTGCCGCGATAAATCAAATTCTGTTCATACAGACGCACAAATACTTCTTTTACGGCGTTGGAACACCCGTCGTCCAAGGTAAAACGCTCACGGTCCCAATCGCAGCTGGAACCCATTTTTTTCAGCTGTTCTATAATACGGCCGCCGTACTGTTTTTTCCAATCCCAGGCGCGTACAAGGAAAGCTTCTCTTCCGATATCATCTTTTGTGAGGCCTTCTTTTCGCATCGCCTCAACGATTTTAGCTTCGGTTGCAATAGACGCATGATCGGTACCCGGAACCCAGAGCGTATCAAACCCCTGCATACGTTTATAACGAATCAGAATATCCTGCAGGGTATTATCCAAAGCATGCCCCATATGCAGCTGCCCGGTAATGTTGGGTGGAGGAATCACGATGGTATACGTCTTTTTGCCGGCTTCCCTTTTGGCATGGAAATAATGCTTATCAAGCCAGAAACGGTAGGTTCTGTCTTCTACCTGTTTCGGGTCATATATCTTTTCAAGTTCTTTTCGCATAAGTAACTCCTAAAAAAAGAATAAATAATATTTAAATTATTATAACAACAATCATTATTTTTGTAAAGAGTTTTGTTCTGTTAAAAATGATTTTAATGCAGAATATCTGCGATTCAGCTTATTGTTTTCGGTCATGCAGCGAACGCGCGCTTCATCGCCTACGATGATCAATATTTTTTTTGCCCGGGTAACAGCAGTATATAGTAAATTACGGAACAATAGAGGCGCCGGACAATCAATCAACGGAATAATCACAACCGGATACTCATTTCCCTGGCTTTTATGCACGGTAACAGCGTAAGCAAGCTCTAACTCAGAAAGATTATCTGTTGGGTATTCTGCGATGCGATCATCAAACAGTATATCCATGGAACCTTTTACAAAATCGATTTTTCGGATCACACCGATATCCCCGTTAAAAATTCCTTCTCCTTCTTCAAACTCTTTTTTCCAGTGGATATTATAATTATTTCGGATCTGCATAACTCGATCCCCTTCACGGAAGATCTTCCCCGCCCCGGTTTTCAATTCGCCTTTTGAACGATCCGGCGGATTCATAACTTCCTGAAGTTTTATATTTATGTTTACCGTTCCGCAATCA
>CAMOVW010000141.1 GCA_946627725.1 uncultured Clostridia bacterium | reverse complement strand
TGGGTGTTTCCTCTCTCAAAGTAAGCGAAACGTCCGTATGCTTTTCCTGATTTTCCGGCGCGTTCTCGCCGCCGTTAGCGTTGTAGGTTACCGCATAGATCGGCAGCCAGTGGGCGTATACGGTCAGATCCTCGTTCAGCGCCATATTCGCCGTAACAAGGTCGCCGTTCTCTTTGGCGGTAAACCATCCGGCGAAATCGTACCCCTCGCGTGTAGGCATGGCAAGCGTACCGGCGGTGGCAGGCTTCCACTGCGCGTACAGGGCAAGACCGGCGTTGGCGGTGTATTCCGCACCGGGGGTATAAGCCGTACCGGAGCCGTTTGCGGCGGTATTCCAGCTGTCAAACGCAAAAGTGATCGTTTTGTTTTCATCCGCACAGCTGCCGCCGTTAGTGTCATAGTTAATTGTCGCGCTGCGGGTGGGTGTTTCCTCTCTCAGCGTAAGAGCAACGTCGGTATGTTTCTGCTGATCTTCCGGCGCGTTCTCGCCGCCGTTGGCGTTGTACGTTACGTCATAGATCGGCAGCCAGTGGGCGTATACGGTAATATCCGCAGTCAGAACGGTATTCTCTGTAACCTCGTCGCCGTTCTCTTTGGCCGTAAACCATCCGGCAAAATCGTAGCCATCACGCGTGGGCACGGCAAGCATACCGGCTGCAGCGGGCTTCCACTGAGCGTACAGAGCAAGCCCGGCGTTGGCGGTGTATTCCGCACCGGGAGCATAGGCCGTACCGAAACCGTTTGCGGCGGTATTCCAGCTGTCAAACGCAAAAGTGATCGTTTTGTTTTCATCCGCGCAGCTGCCGCCGTTGGCGTCATAGGTGATCGTTGCGCTGCGGGTGGGCTTTTCAGCGCTCAACGTAAGAGCAACGTCCGTATGCTTTTCCTGATTTTCAGGCGCGTTCTCGCCGCCGTTGGCAAAATATGTTACGTCATAGATCGGCAGCCAGTGGGCGTAAACGGTCAGATCCTCGTTCAGCGCCGTACTCGCCGTAACAAGGTCGCCGTTTTCTTTCGCGGTAAACCATCCGGCGAAATCGTATCCTTCACGCGTGGGCACGGCAAGCGTACCGGCAGTAGCAATTTTCCACTGCGCGTACAGGGCAAGACCGGCGTTGCCGGTGTATTCCGCGCCGGGGATATAGGCCGTACCGGAACCGTTTGCGGCGGTATTCCAGTTGTCGAATACAAAGGTGATCGTTTTGCTTTCATCCGCGCAGCTGCCGCCGTTGGCGTCATAGGTGATCATCGCGCTGCGGGTGGGCTTTTCAGCGCTCAGCGTAAGAGCAACGTCCGTATGCTTTTCCTGATTTTCAGGCGCGTTCTCGCCGCCGTTGGCAAAGTACGTTACGTCATAGATCGGCAGCCAGTGGGCGTATACGGTCAGATCCGTGGTCATTGCCGTATTCGCAGTAACAAGGTCGCCGTCTTCTTTTGCGGTAAACCATCCGGCGAAATCGTAACCTTCACGCGTGGGCACGGCAAGGGTGCCTGCGGTAGAATTTGTCCACTGGGCGTAGAGCGTTGCATTCGAGTCGCTGCTGTAGCTGTCGCCGGGAGCATAAGAGGTTCCAGTTCCGCTTTGATTCGTGTTCCAGTTCTTAAACGCACAATTCACGGTTTTCGAAGATGAAGAAACACTGCCGCCGTTGCCGTTATATGTGATGGTAAAGCTCTTTGTCGGCTTTGTACTGCTCAGCGCAACCGTTTTGCCGTAATCCTTTTTCTGTTCAGATGGGATACCGCTGCCGCCGTTGCCGTTATACGAAACCGCATATATGGGGCCGAATTGAACGGATATAGACCCTGTTGCAGTGGAATTGAGATACCGAACGCCGTAATAATACGTTTCTCCGGAAGTTAAATCATACGCCAAACGGAAGTTATTTCCATCCCCCCCGTCGTCATCACTTGTAAGCTGGCGGCCGGTAGAATCATAAAGAAATACCTTTGTATCGGCGGAGCCGGTTGAATAAATCACATAGCTGCCGGAGGCTGCGGGAACAAACTTATAATAGCAGATCTGCCCGCCGTAAGTGATCGGCGTTGAAACACCGGCGCCGGAGCTCAGTGTAGTTTGCTTCCAAACAGCATAAAACGTGATTCCGGAATTGCTTGTATATTCCGCGCCGGGCAAATACGAGGGGGTTGTCGCCGAGCTGCTGCTTGCCCAACCGAGGAAGGTATACCCAGTACGCGTCGGGACCGTTGTTGAAAGAGAAAGAGATTTATCATACGTTTTTGTCTGGCTTGCAGGCGCGCCGGTTCCGCCGTTGGCGTCATATACCACCGCGTATGTGATAATATTCCAATGCGCATAAAGAACCGTATCGGCTGTGATCACAGAAGACGACGTGATCTGCGTTCCGCCTGACGCAGCCGTAAACCAACCCAGGAAAGTATATCCCGTATAGTCAGGCGCAGCCAGCGTGCCCGCCGTTGGATTTGTCCATTGGGCGTAGAGCGTTACGTTTGCATTTCCGGTGTAACTGCCGCCGGGGGCATAGGAGGTCCCGGTTCCGTTTTGATTCGTGTTCCAGTTCTTAAACGTACAATTCACGGTTTTAGAAGAAGGGGAAACACTGCCGCCGTTGGCGTTATATGTAATGGTATAGCTCTTTGTCGGCTGCGTACTGCTCAGCGTAATCTCTTTTCCATAATCTTTATTCTGATTGGATGGAATGCCGCTGCCGCCGTTGCCGTTATACAAAACCGAATATATGGGGCCGAATTGAACGGATATAGACCCTGTTCCGGTGGAACTATAATACCGAACGCCGTAATAATAAGTTGATCCGGAAGTCAGATTATAAGCCAAACGGAAGTTATTTCCATCCCCCCCGTCGTCATCACTTGTAAGCTGGCTGCCGGTAGAATCATAAAGAAATACCTTTGTATCGGCGGAGCCGGTTGAATAAATCACATAGCTGCCGGAGGCTGCGGGGACAAACTTATAATAGTAGATCTGCCCGCCGTAGGTGATCGGCGTTGTAACTTCGGAACCGGAATTCAACGTTATTTGATTCCATACCGCATAGAGCGTGATTCCGGCATTGCTGGTATATGCAGCGCCGGGCAAATACTTGGGGGTTGTCGCAGAGCTGCTGCTTGCCCAGCCGAGGAAGTTATACCCGAAACGCGTCGGGATCGTTTTTGAAAGGGTAAGAGATACATCATGCGTTTTTGTCTGGCTTGCAGGCGCGCCGGTTCCGCCGTTGGCATCATACGAAACCGAATATGTTGCAATATCCCAATGCGCATAAAGAACCGTATCGGAGGTGATCACAGAAGACGAAGTGATCTGCGTTCCGCCGGACGCAGCCGTAAACCAACCCAGAAAAGCATATCCCGTATATTCAGGCGCAGCCAGCGTGCCCGCCGTTGGATTTGTCCATTGGGCGTAGAGCGTTACATTTGCATTTTCGGTGTAACTGCCGCCGGGGGCATAGGAGGTCCCGGTTCCGCTCTGATTCGTATTCCAGTTCTGAAACGTACAGTTAACGGTTTTAGAAGAAGGAGAAACGCTGCCGCCGTTGGCGTTATATGTGATGGTATAGCTCTTGGTAGGAGCAGGGAGATCAAATGAGTAATCACTTTTCGTGAGAACCACTGCCGACGAAACCGATCCTCCGTTTGCGTTCAGCGTGGTCTTATAGAATGTGACGCTGTATGTATCGGATACGTTGCCGCTTATATCCTTAACGGTGAAGTAGTATGTACCGGGAGAACTGATGGTTTTGGAAACAGTCGTCCCGTTTGCTGTGTATACGTTATCTGTATATGTCGATGACGTCCCCCAATAGTACCCTGCCACTTCAACATTATCACGCATCGTCAATGTGACTGTTTGACTTGAGGCTACGTTATTTGTTGATTCAATAGATCCTGTTGGGCTTTCAACATCTTGCCATACCGCATGGTATGTGATTCCCTCTTGTGGAATAAATGTATGATAAGCATTTGCATCATTTGATTCATTACTCCACCCTGAACAAACACAACCATTAAAGACAGGCATCGGAAACTTACAACGATAGCCAGTGTATGATACTAATCTGGTTAGATCCAGTTGTCCGCCATTTAGAGATAATCCTGTTTCAGCAAAGGAAAATTCTTTTGCAGCGGTGTTACCGAATATATCTTTGACAATAAAATAGTAATCACCATGGTCGGTTATGACTTCATTTATCTCATGCAGGTATTCTCCATGAACATCTGTAAACCCGCCTGAAGACGGAGAACTGTTTTTTCCAAAATAATAACTTTTGAGATTACTGTCACAAAAAGTCAATCTGACACTCTGTGTATCATCCGTATTGTTGCTTACGCTTGAGATAATAACAGGTTCATTGTCGTCTGAGTAACCTTCGTACTGCAAAGTAGGATATACTCCGTTTTGCATCGTCCAAACATTTTCAAAATCGAAGCCAACAAAACTGTCTTCCGATGTAAAATCATCAATAACTTCAATATTTCCAGCGATCTGTTCATCACCTGAACCGTAGGTGTCGGATTTGTTTTTTATGTAACAATATTCAGCGCTGATTTCATTTGCCGGTGCTGTACCGTAAATGTTTCCAATGTTATAATTGCCATCTTCAATATCCTGAATATCAAGTGCAAGCGTTCCGGAAGAATATGAAGTTTTGATGTTTGTATCAGACATAATCACTCCAAATAAACCACCGACATGAGCAACTTTAAATCCGTTATCTGATTCGTTGCATATACTTATATCTCCTGTGTTATAAGCACTGGGAATTTCTGCCGGATAATCTGTATCATTATAATATCCACAGGTTCCTCCGATTCGGATACCGGAGGTGGAGCTTCCGGTTACGGATATCTCGCCTTCATTTGCCATAGATAGGATTAAACCAGGCTTAACATATAAACACTCATCTATCGTCCCTCCTATAGTAAGGAAGCCATTGTAATCGTCTGCGGAATACTCTAAATGATCAACTACAATGTCACCGTAATTACACAAATAAACATTACCGCTCAGATATGGGTATTGAACAACCCCGCCAATACCAACACTGTAATGAGGATTTATAACTGTAATCGTACCGTAATTCTCGAGTGTGCCGCTGCAGTAGCCGCAGGCGGAAACACCGGCAATATCAACTACGGTTGTGGCCGATGTCAGATCAACCGTTATTGAGCCGAAGTTAGCACAATTTGAAATATCAGCGACAAAACCAGTGTCACCGAAAACACCGCCAATGTTAATACCTATACGATCAGTACTGTCTAACTCCAAGCTTGAAACTATATCACCGTAATTCACACATTCAGATATTGTGGTTCCATTATCGCTATTTGCTCTTGAAACGATTCCACCGCATCCACCGGATCTGGCGGCTGTTAACGTTCCATAATTACAGCAACCCCTTATTTCACACCTATCTTGAGCAAGATACAGGATACCGGCGTCACAACATGATCCGAAGTTCGAGCAAGATACAATCTTGCCCGAATAGCCGAGTCCTTCGACGATTCCGCTCCCTTTAACAGCCCCCCTATTGACGCACTCAATAACATACGTACCTTCATAGCCGTAGTTGTAGATATTATATTCAGAGCTAAACATTATTCCCGCATCAAGATCTCCCGACATATTGTTCAAGGAATTCGATATCGTAGAATTCCCGAGCGAAAAACCTAAAATTCCGCCAGAATAACCGTAATCTGCTGAATACGTCCCGTCCTCAATTATACAATTGCTGAAATCGGTGTTGTACGCAACGGAACAGACTGTCCCATAAATAACATAATTTTTTCTGATGTTATCATCATCGTAATTGTTTTCAGCCGTTATACTGACAGAAACATTGTCTATTTTAACGTCTTTTATCGTCGCGTTACAGGCTGAAGCAAACAAGCCATAGCTTTCAACGTACATGTCCGCCCTGTATTGACCGGTGCTAACATTAAAATTCAGCCCACTGATTGTAAAGCCGTTACCGTCAAAATAACCGGTAAAGCACTGACTTTTGTCCGGTTCCAAAAAATATGAACCTGTTTTTGTCCCATATGCTATTTGCATGGGTTCGCCTATGGGAGTCCATGATTCAAGGTCTGAAAGGTCTAAATCATTCATGAGAATATAGTTTCCATCCAAAGCATCATTGACTGCCATTAAATCATCGACTGTCCAGATCTCTTTTACAGGTTCGACCTTTGTATCCACACCATCATCGGATACATACTGAATATAACCATCAAGATTGGTTCCGGAATTTCCGTAATTTATAATAGAACTGTAATTATGTGCAAATGTAACAGCCGTATTTTTATGCAAAAGAGATGATAAACCTGCAATCAGCTTTTGCCATTGAATATTAGAACCTTCAAATTGAATTGTTTTTATGTGTTCACTATAAAGTGAATTTCCACCTAACGATGAAATATTGTCCGGCAAAATGATCTTTTCAATTGTACTGCCAAAAAAGGCTTTATCTGAGATGGCTACAGTTCCATCCGGCACAGTATATGTTTCAATCGATTTTCCCAAAGGGCATAGAATAAGAGTGGTTTTATCTGAATTAAACAAGACGCCTTCTTCATCTGAATAGTGTTTATTAGCAGATGAAACATGGATATTATTAAGTGCTGAACATTCTCTAAAAACATCTTCTCCCAACACTTCTACACTCGCACCAAGTGTAATACTCGTAAGGGACGTACAACCTTCAAAAGCCGACTTTCCTATACCACTAACACCATCGAGAATCATAACGCTGGTGAGACCGCTGCAATTATGGAAAGCATAATTCCCGATGCTTTTAACACTGCTCGGGATCGTGACTTCGGTAAGACCGCTGCAATCATAAAACGAATCATCTCCGATGCTCGTCACGCCATATTGAATCACCACATTTTTAATGGTTTTTCGGGAGGAATACCATGGAGCATTTGAAAAAGAATAATCCTCCATCGCTCCGCTGCCGAGGATGGTCAGGGTACCGTCGTCGGACAGCGTCCACGTTACGCCACTCTGCGGCGCGTAATTGTACGTAATATCTGCGGCTTGAAGCGGATCATTTCCGGATTGGATCTCAATTTCTCCCCACTCGGCAGCGTCGCCGGTATAATTGACGCGCGAAAGAACGGTACAGCCATTAAATGCATTTCCTCCAATGCTTGTAACACTGCTCGGGATCGTGACTTCGGTAAGACCGCTGCAGCCTGAGAACGTACCATACGCAATGCTCGTTACCCCCGCAGGAATCGTGACGCTTTCAAGACTCCAACAACCAGAAAAAGCACGTCCTCCGATACTCGTGACATTTTCCGGGATCTCGATACTTGTCAGGCTATTACAGCCAAAGAACGCATTATACTCAATGCTCGTTACGCTATCCGGAATCGTGACGCTCGTCAGGCTGCTGCAATTAGAGAACGCGCCATACGCAATGCTCGTTACCCCCGAGGGAATCGTGACACTCTTCAGGCTGCTGCAATTTGCGAACGCGGAATCACCGATATCCGTCACGCTTTGCGGGATCGTAATACTCGCAAGGCTGCTGCAATTTGAAAACGCATAATCCCCGATGCTCCACACTTGACTCGGGATGGTCACGCTTGTAAAACCGCTGCATCCGTTAAATGCGTAATGCCCGATGACCCTCAAGCTGCCGGGCATTGTTATCCCCGAAAGGATGCGGCACAAATCAAACGCGGATTTCCCGATGACCGTAACCCCGTTTGAGATCGTTACGCTTGAAAGGTTTTCGCAATTATAAAACGCATAATCTCCGATGCTTGTCACGCCCGATTGGATCACAGCGTTTTTAATGGATGATCTGGAAGAATACCAGGGAACATCGCCCGGAGAATCGTAATTCATCATATTCCCGCTGCCGCTGATGGTAAGGACGCCTTTGCCGGACAACGACCACGTCACATTGCTTCCGTTTGCGCCGCAGTTACCGGAAGTGGCGGCCTTCGCGGTGAAGCTGAACGGCAGGTCCACCACGCCCGAAAGCAGGCCGACGTCGGCAAACAGCAGACAGATCGCCAAAAATACGGATATGATCCTGACGATAGTTTTTTTCATAAATATCCTCCTCCGCCCCGGCGGCTTTGGCCGGGGACTTCGGCGCGGCAGGGGCGCGCTTATTATTTCAACGCCGCCGAAAAAGAACCGTCGGCAAATATAAAAAACCTATAATATATTACACCAAAAAATACCTCAGCGCAAGCCCTTTCCGCAGTCGGAATTGAGGATTTCGGATACAAAAGTACAAAATCGGCCGCAGTGTTGGATTGTTGCGATTCGTTTTGCAGCGATATGCCGGTTTGAGTTGTTATGGCTTCGAAAAAAACTTGGTTCTTCACGGAAAAGTGCGCGGCAAATTATAATTTGTCGAGCAGAAGCTCGACAGCTAAATTGCCGAAGGATCGGCA
>CAMOVW010000140.1 GCA_946627725.1 uncultured Clostridia bacterium | reverse complement strand
ATTTTTTGGGTATTGTTTACCGTTGTAGCTGTAATAATAATTGCCCATAATAGAAGGCGTATGGGATACATTGAATGTTGAATATGCCGATAAAAAAACGCCCCCGCCATAACCGTTACGGGCACAGGAATTCCCTGTAATAGCGCCGCCGGTCATATTGACAGTACAATCATTGTTGATGTAAATGCCGCCGCCCCAATCAGCGCTGTTGCCGGTAATTGTGCCGCCGTTTATATTCAAAACGGCATTGTTTACATATATACCGCCGCCGGTGATAGCTGCTGTGGTCACACTATCATGTTTTTTTGAACCCGTCCCTCCTGTAATATAGCCGCCAAGAATGCCGCTCGGTCTGTTTTCTCCGCCGCTATACGTCGGCCGGCTGTCATTCAGTGTCAGTACGCAGGAAGCATCACGGCAAACATCAATAACCGTACCGGTTCCGGTCATCCGAATCCCGTAGCCGTTGAGGTCGAGGGTGGTCGCGCCGGACGGCGCCAGCCATGTGCTGCTGATGGTGATATCCTGCGTCAGATAATAGGTTCCTTGTGTGGACGGTAGTTGATCAGTCAGGGGTGTACCCTCAGGTACCGCCAGCGCCGAGAACGGCGCCGCCGCGAACATCGAGACGATCATCAGCACCGCCAGCAGGAAGCTGAGCGGCCGTTTTGTTTTTTGCATAAGAATTCCTCCTTTAATTTTTTGCTTTTTGGGTTGTAATCCGCCTGCCTTTGGGTCTGCCTGCTGACCGTATGTTTTCCACATCAGGTATTGGCTCTGCGCCAAACAAAGACACCTATAGATTTACAGTATGATTTTACCACCCCCCCCCGAAAAATGCAAGAGGGTTTTCCAGATTGTCAAACCCCATTTTTTCAATGATTTTTCAAAAACATATTGACAGCTTGTTTGACTATTGTTATCCGATACATGATCCAGCTCAAATGAAACCCCCTTGACATAAGGGTTTTACCCCCTATAATAGAAGTGAAGACAGGGGACGGTTCCTTGAAGACAGGGGACGGTTCCTTGAAGACAGGGGACGGTTCCTTGTCTTGACACAATAGTCAATTCTTGAAGACAGGGGACGGTTCCTTGTCTTTGATGCGGGATCGATGTTCTTTCGTTCTCTGATCTGTTTTGTCACAGTTTGTGGGCATATGTATGGGTCAACCGAGGGGTCAACCGGAAGTGCGAAGCCCGGGAAGCCATGTGCCGTAAGGTTTTTCAGCCGTAACGATCCCGGCAATACGGTCTCAAAGGCGCCCGTCGCGCTCCGCAGTTCTCCAAGAGATAACAAGTTCCTTGGCTTTCTCGCCGCTTGCCGCAGGGCAGGCGGTTTTTTTGCTTGCTTTATTGATTGATTCCCTGTATAATCAAAGTTAAAATGGGTGCCTGTTTTTTTTGGGTATCAAGACAAGGAATCGTCTCCTGTCTTTAATGACCGGGAACGACGAATCGGAGGGCGTATGGCTTTTCAAAAGACAGAACATGATGTGGATTTCTGCGTGGTCGGCGGCGGGCTGGCCGGGATGTGCGCCGCCATCGCCGCGGCCCGGGGCGGTTCCAGGGTCGCGCTGATCCACGACAGGCCGGTGCTGGGCGGCAACGCTTCGTCGGAGATCCGTATGTGGATCTGCGGCGCGCAGGGCGACAACAACAGGGAGACCGGCATCCTTGAGGAGATCGAGCTGGCTTCCCTTTACCGCAATCCCGATAAGCTTTACCCGGCGTGGGACGCTATCCTGTATGAGAAGGTCCGGCGTGAGCCGAACATCACGCTGCTGCTCAACTGCTCGGTCTTTGACGCGGAAATGAACGGCGATACCATTGTTTCCGTCACCGGCTGGCAGGGGACGGCCCAGCGGATGCACAAAATCCGCGCCGCGCTGTTCGCGGACTGCTCCGGCGACAGCGTACTGGCCCCGCTGACCGGGGCGCAATACCGCGTGGGAAGGGAAGCGGCCTCCGAGTTCGGGGAAAAGACCTCGCAGCAAGCCGCCGACCGGCAGACCATGGGGATGAGCTGCCTGATCCAGATGCGCAAAACCGACCGGCCCACCCGGTTCGTCCCGCCGGCATGGGCCAAAAAACTGACGGCGGAGGAGCTGCGGCTGCGGACGCCGCATATGGAAAACAGCGGCGAGAATTTCTGGTACCTGGAGCTGGGCGGCGACCGGGATTCCATCCACGACACAGAGGAGATCCGGGACGGGCTGCTGGCGCTCGCTTACGGCATGGCAGACTATATCAAGAACAGCGGAGAAGTCCCCGACGCGGATCTCTGGGAACCGGAGTGGATCGGTTTTCTTCCCGGCAAGCGGGAATCCCGCCGCATGGTGGGCCCCGTGATCATGACGCAGGGCGACGTGCTTTCCGGCGGGCGGTTCCCGGATGTGGTCGCCTATGGCGGCTGGCCGCTGGACGACCACCACCCGGGCGGCTTTTACCACGCGGGCAACCCCAACGTCTGCGGCGCTACGCCCTCTCCCTACGGCATCCCCTACCGGGCGCTGTATTCCGTCAACGTGCCCAACCTTTTCTTCGCGGGCCGCAACATCTCCGTCACCCACGCGGCACTCAGCAGCACAAGGGTGATGGCCACCTGCGCTCTACTGGGGCAGGCCGTGGGTACGGCGGCGGATATCGCGCGGGAATACGGCCTTTCGCCCGATGGGGTCTACGTGGAAAAGCTGGACCTGCTGCAGCAGCGGCTGATGGACGACGGGTGTTTTCTGCCTTATCATACACGGCGGATCGCGGAGGTCTGCCGGAACGCAGCGCTTTCCTGCGAAGGGCAGACGCCGGACAATCTGGAAAATCTGCGCGGCGGGATCGACCGCAACCACCGTCTGTACGGGAATGCTGACCGCCGGGTGACGCTGTTACCGGGGCAGGCTGTGACCTATTCCTTTGATCCGCCCGCGCGGCTGTGCTTTGCCCGCCTGCGGTTCGACGCGGACCTGAACCGGGACACGCTGCCGGGGGACGGGGTCGAGCGCAAACATGTGATGCGCGCCAACCGCACGCCGGACAGCCCTTCCACCCATCTGCCGACCACACTGGTAAAAAGTTATGCGCTTACGGCGGTAACGCAGGCGGGAGACCGGATCACCGTTGCCGAAACGGAGGAAAACGTGCTGGGCTGCGTCAATATCCCGCTGCCGGACACGCCTCTCGCAAGCGTCTCGCTGACGCTGCGGGCCACATGGGGCGGCGATCCCACGGCGGCGTTGTTTGCGTTTGACGTGCGGTAAAGAGCAGCGAGCCGTCGGTCCGCTGAACAGTTTCGGGTTTTGAGCGGCGGCGCCCTGCGCCGCAGTTTTGAGAATAATGAATTTGAAAGAACAAAGGTCACAGAAAAAACGTCAATCAGAACCGTCCTCTGATTGTAATTGTGGAGGAAAATCATGTTGATTAACGGAATAGAATACGAACTGAAGCCACTGGAAAGTGACGATGAAGACTATATAGAAGACAAGATCGGGGATTACGATCACTCTGTTGTGCTGCCCGTTCCGGGCGCAGAGGAGGAAAGGTTATACTTTAAGATCACAGACGGCGATGGCAGGATCATCGCCGGATGCATACTGAACATAGATACGTGGAAGGTTGCCGATCTGGACATACTGTGGGTGGATGAAAAGTACCGCAGGAAGGGCTTGGGCTCCGCTCTTATCAAAGAAGCTGAGCGCACCGCAAGAGAAAAGGGCTGTGATCTTATGACCCTCGGCACATTTGACTTTCAGGCAAGGCCGCTGTACGAGAAACACGGCTACAAGCTTTGCGGTGTGATCAAGGACTGGCCGAAGGGGCATTGCAATTATTCGCTGTCGAAGCGTCTGGATCTTCCTTCGACGGAATATGTCCCGTCAAGACCGGAAGAAATCATGGAGTGCGAGATTCATATCGGAACCAAAGAAGACGGAGACGTCATCCTGAAAGGGCTGGGAGATTACAATGACGCCCAGTATCCAAGCGGGGACGATAACGACGAGCAGCTCGGAAGAAAGATCACCGATGAAAACGGGGATATAATCGCCGGGTATATCGCAGGCTACAGCCCATGGGGCAACGCATATGTCGATATCTGGATAGACGAACCGTACAGGAAGAAGGGGCTCGGCGAATACTTCCTGAAAAAGGCCGAACAGGACACAAAGGAGAAGGGTGCATTGTTCATGCTGCTCGGTACGTTCGACTGGCAGAGAGACTACTTCGTAAAGCACGGGTACAGGATCTGCACCAGAACAGAGGACGATCCGAAGGGACACAGTTACAGTATACTTACAAAGGACCTTTGATCAGGGGACGGCGCAGTCTTCACGCGAACCGTTCCCCGATCGTTCGGGAGATTTACTTTTGGGAGGTTTTATTATGCAGGTTCAACTTGAAAAGTATACAGTTCGGATGGCAGAAGGGCAAACCTGCGCCATTAAGGAAATCAGCAAAAAAGACGGCGTGACACTGACCGTTTTTCGGTTTTGCTGGACGAAAGAGAACGCCGAACGCAACGACAGTTTCACGGTCGGCTGGTTGGAAGACGTTCCGGGCGTGATGTATGAATGGGACGCGCGCTGCCGGCTGAGCCGCGATCTGAACCCGCACTGGGACGACCGGTTCCGCTCCATGCTGTCCAGCCATTCGCCGGTGACCTGTTATTTCGACGGAACGGATACCAACCGCTGCCTCTGGGCGCTTTCCGAATGCGGCAAACTGATCGAACTCAAAAACGGTCTGCGCGATCAGACCGGCAGTTTGAATCTGCACTTTTCTTTCGGCACCGGGCAGTTTACCGGCCAGTATGAAACGCAGATCACGCTGTATACCGACACGCGGTCGATCCCGATGCGCAAAGCCGTGGAGGGCGTGGCGGCCTGGTGGGCGGAGGACTGCGGCATGACGCCGATGCGCGTGCCGGACGACGCAAGGGAGCCGCTGTATTCCTTCTGGTATTCTTATCATCAGAACGTAAACGAGGCAGACGTGGAGGCGGAGTGCTGCCGGGCGAAAGACCTTGGCTTTTCCCTGTGCATCGTGGACGACGGCTGGCAGACGGAAGACAACAACGGCAGTTACCCCTACTGCGGCGACTGGCTTCCCGCGCCGGGCAAATTCCCGGATATGGCCGCGCACGTCAGGCGGGTGCACGAGATCGGCATGAAATATATTCTTTGGTACAGCGTACCGCTCATCGGTTACCGCAGCGCGCATTACGAGCGGTTCAGGGATATGCTGCTGCGGGACGAACCCGGGCTCTCCGCCGCCATTCTCGATCCGCGCTACCGGGAAACGCGCGAATTTCTGGTCCAAATCTTCCGGAAGGCGCTCACGGAGTGGGATCTTGACGGCTTCAAACTGGATTTTATCGACTCCTGGCGGGAGTCTTCTGACAACGCGCCGTATAACGGGTGGATGGATATCCCCGCCCTGCAGGACGCGGTGGACGTGTGCATGAGTGAGATCGTAAAAACGCTCACGCAGTTGAAACCCGACGTTCTGCTGGAATTCCGTCAGAGTTACATCGGGCCGCATATGAAGCGCTTCGGCAATCTGTTCCGCGTGGCGGACTGCGCCGGAGACTACCTGAAAAACCGCGCGTCCATTCTTGACCTGAAAATGCTGATGGGCGATCAGGCCGTCCACTCCGATATGCTCATGATGGCGCCGTTTGAAGACCCGCGCGTGAACGCTCTGCAGATCATCAGTTGTATGTTCGGCGTGATGCAGTTCTCCGGCAGGCTGGAGAAACTTGACGAAAGAACGCTGAAAATGTCGCGCTTCTGGCTTTCTTTTTTGAAGGAACACAAAACGCTTTTGCAGAGCAAAAATCTGACGGCGTACGAATCGAATCTGCTGTACACGTGGGCGAAGGCCACGGAAAACGACGAGTGCGCGGTGGGAGTCTACGCGGTCGATAAAGTGGTCCGGCCGGATGCGGCTTCAACGGTCTATATCGCAAACGGCTGCATGGGCGAACGGGTCTTTATTGAACTGAACGGCGCCTACCGGGTTCTGGTTTATAACTGTTTCGGCGAAATCTGCGGCAGTTTTGAAAAAACGTTTACCGGCGTGGAGGAGTTGGCTGTTCCGGTCGGCGGCCTGGTCGAGATGAGAAAAAGCCGCTGACAAGCGAAAACCAAATCAATCGGGGAGGCGCCCGTTGCGCTCCGCAGTTCAGCAAGCGCTGACCTTATCCCGTTTATTCACCGTGAAGACAGGGGACGGTTCCTTGTCTTTGACGCGGGATCGATGTTCTTTCGTTCTCTGATCTGTTTTGTCACATTTTGAGGGTATTTGTATGGGACAACTTAGGGGTCAACCGGAAGGGCGAAGCCCGGGAAGCCTTGAGCCGTAAGGGTTTTCAGACGTAACAATCGCAGCAATACGGTCTCAAAGGCGCCCGTCGCGCTCCGCAGTTCTCCAAGAGATAACCTGTTACGGTTTATCCGCCGCTCACGTTTCCGTGGGCGGTTTTCTTTTTTCAGCGCAAGGGTTGAAATACGGGTAGGATTTGTTTATAATCGAAGTAAGGGTAGAAGTATTACGGATAAAGACAAGGAACCGTCCCCTGTCTTTAAGGAACCGTCCCCTGTCTTTACGGGAAATTAAATTTCCGTGTCAAGGCTTTTTTTTACGGAAATACGCCGTCGGCGCGCATTTCGTTTCTCCAAAATCCACTTTGGTTCCGGGCCTATTGCAATCTTTTTCCACGTTGGCTATACTGTGACCGTACCGCGAAACAGGCGGAAAAAAAACGACAGGAGAACAATGATGAACACGATGGAATACGAAGCGCTGCTGAATGGATTTTTTGATGAGATGGACAAAGTGCTGACGCATGAGAAAAAATGGCTGAAAATCTTCGGCGTAACGTTTGCGGCGGTTGCCGCGGCGGCCGCAGGATGCATTCTCGCCGCAAAGGCCCTGCATGCCGAAGAAGCGGAATACGCCGCGGTTGCGACCGGCATACTCGGCGTGATTTTCTTCATCCTCACGGTAAAGCGCTGCATCCGGTATTTCAGCGCCGTGAGCGACAACAAAAAGCTCTTTTACCGGGACGTCTATTCTCAGGTGGTTGCCGCGGAGCTCGGGCTGGAAGTCAACTGCGAAATCGAATTGGGCGACTACAGCGCGAAGAGCTGCGGCACGGTGCACGAGGGCAGATACGTTACCTATACCGGCATGATGGACGGCCGTCCGATTACCCTCGGGGCGGCAGCCGAATACATGGTTACGAAAGAGAAGTACGAAGTCGAGACCGGCAAAACGGTCTCATCAAAATCGGAATGGGTCTATTCCCCGCTGGAATTCGAATGCGGGTACCGCGGATACGTTACGCCCCCTGTCACCGTGAAAGAACACGAACTCGGCGAAAAGTTCGTGAACAATCACACCGGGTTATTCAATAAGGTCAAGCGCTTCCTCGGCGACGAAGACAGCCTTGAGAAGAAAAACTTCATTTCTCTGGATGACAAATCCTTCCGCTTCGCAGTGATCTGCGACGACGAGGTTCTGGCGTACAAGACCCTTACCCCTTCGCTGACCGAAAAAATCAAAGCGCTGGATTCGTTCGCATCCGTCAATTCTCTGGAGTTCAACGGCGACACGCTTACGGGCAAAACGCAGAACACCGTACTCGACCTGTTCTACGAGCCCTCGCTCACCGGAGATATGAATAAAAACCGGCAGAATTACACGGCGGAAAGAGTGCTGGAAGAAGCGCGCGGCGCAATCGAAAAAATCAAAAAGTTCGCGGCGATGCTCCCCATGGAAATCAACTGAAAATAATTTTTATAAAAAACGGAGGTAATAAACATGAAGTATCTGAACATTGTTATCGTTATCGCGGTCATCATCGTAATCTACGTTATCAAAACCTACAACTATTTCAAATCGCAGAAGCAGGAAATCGAAAAGCAGCGTTCGGGCATCGAGATTGCGCTGACCTCGAGATACGATATCCTTACCAAGCTGAAAGATTCCGTAACCGGCTACACGAAGCATGAAACCGGCGTGCTCACGGACGTAACGAGAATACGCAGCGGCATGAGCATTAACGACCTCTCCGCGGTCAGCGAAGCGCAGGAACACGCCTTTTCTCAGCTGCGCGTGCTGGCGGAGAGCTACCCCGAACTGAAGGCAAGCGCAAACTTCATTCAGCTGCAGGATTCCGTGAACGACGTTGAAAAGAACATTCAAGCGTCGAGAAGGCTCTATAACAACGAGGTTTCAAAGTACAACTCCAGAATCGAATCCTTCCCGAGCAGTATCATCGCAAAAAGAGCCAACGTGCAGCACGAGCCGTATTTTTCGGCGGAAAGCGAAAAAACGAACGACGTGGAACTGAAATTTTAATGTGAAGACAGGGGACGGTTCCTTGTCTTTGATGCGGGATCGATGTTCTTTCGTTCTCTGATCTGTTTTGTCACATTTTGAGGGTA
>CAMOVW010000139.1 GCA_946627725.1 uncultured Clostridia bacterium | reverse complement strand
TCGGGGAAAGATCTCTTCACTGCGTTTTACCATGAATGCGAATATGCTTTTATGAACACAGAAGAGCGTCAGATCATCAATACAAGAATATGGAAATGGCTTTTCGGAGAAGAGAAAATCGATATATTCTATGTATTTACAATTATTATCTGCGTTTTGCTTTCAGTTGTATCCGAATACGAATCAAGCTTCACAGATATAAAAAATACCTGTCTGAATGGACGGAAAAAGCTATATCGCTTGGATCTTACAATTTGCTACTTATATGCAGGGATCACCTCGCTGTTGTTATGTGCTGTGAAATACATGATTTTAATTCCCTATGCCGGAATTACCGATGCGGTTTCTTCGCTGCAAAGTCTGCCCTTATTTGAAAACAGCCGGTTTGATGTCTCGCTTTTTCAAGGGTTCCTTATGATTTCCCTGTTGAAAACCCTTGGAGGGATTTCGTTTGCAGCATTGTGTATTATGGCGAGTCATTGGTCGAAAACGTCGTTGAGCGTTATCCTTTTTGCGTTGTTTGCTGCGATCATACCTCCGTACGTTCTTTCTTCACCGGCTCTATACTGTATTCCGCCAGTATCCTTACTTATCGCGAACGGCTATCTGTTCGGCGACATCGTTTTGAGCGGAGACGAGGTCGGCGGAACCATCGTTTGTTCAACCTCTGTAAGTCCGATCGCTTTGGTTATCTGTATTGCAGTCGCTTTCGGCTGTATTGTAACGTCATTTATGTTCTATAAAAAACGGTTGCACTGATATGAAAAAGCTTTTGCCTGTTTTTTTTCTATTGCTCATATTGTTTTCTTTTGGCTCGTGTTCTTCGCAAAAAGAAGCGTATAACACGGTCTATAACTATATGTTGTCTTTTTCGCTGCTGAACAGCAGTGATCGGTTTATCATTACCAAAAACAACGTTCCGTTCGTTTTCTCTGCGGGTAAGGGAAACGGGTATTCTGTAATAGAAAATGCGATCGAGCTTACTGAAACAAAAAACAGAAGAGCCGTATATGCCGATGCCGATTCGTTCTATTATTCAGTGATTGCGACCACCAACAGCTACGGCAGCGGAAACGGCTACAGAATTTACAAATATGATTTTAATTATAAAAAATCTTATCTCGTGTTCAGCGACGTTTCAATAACGAATTTTGACAGCATGTTGGGCCTTGAAGACGTTTTTCAATTTGCGCCGCCCACGTCCGGGCACGCGATCAATCTGCTGAGCGGGTTTTATATTGACGGAAATCGGGTGATTCCCGATTATGTGATAAAGCAGAGGATCCAAAACCTGATTGATAAAAACAAATTGCGTATTGAATTGCCCACAACAGGGTTGCGATTTGCCGTTACCAAACATAAAGTCTATTTTTTGGACGTATTGGGAACGCTTTGGCAGTACGATCCTGCAGCGGAAACAATTGTCAAGTTCTATTCTGACGCTTTATCCGATTTCTTTGTTACGGAAAAAAATCTGTTTTTGATTTCAAGGATCTCAAATAGTATTTATGTGCTGGATTTGTCGGGAAACAACGTAAAGACCTGCGATATAACGGGTATTTCCTTCTCAGCGTATTCGCTTAACGTATCGAACGGAGAATGTTGCCTGAAAGACGATAATGGGCGTATTTGGTATATCGACAGCGATTTGAATATGCACCAAACGCTGTTTACCACTTCAACCGGCTATTGGTGCTTCCTTGACGGACAAATCATGTTGTATGAAGACGACTGTAAATTCTATGATATCAAATCCGGTTTGCACACAAACCATGACTATCAGGTCGTTTCAGTGACCGAGCCGACGTGTTCCGAACCGGGCTGTACGGAGTACGTCTGTATTTGCGGGGATACCTATACCGCTGAAATTGAAATGCTGCCGCACGATCCTTCGGCAAGGACATCGTGCGAGGAGGCTGTAGTATGTGTAAAATGTGGAACGATTCTGGAACCCGCGACGGAACACAGTTTCAATTCGACCGGAGTATATAACAACGACGCCACCTGTTTGGATAATGGTACTGTTACATATAAGTGTACACAGTGCGGATTTGAGAAAACGGAGGAAGCGCCCGATACGGCCCTTGGGCATGATATGTCCGGAGAATATAAATATAATAATGATGCAACGTGTACGGAGGATGGAACAGAAACGGTTTATTGTGCAAGATGCGATTACAGTGAAACAAGAACGGCAGAAAATACCGCGCTTGGACATGTGGATCAAAACAACGACAGGCTGTGCGACAGATGTCAAAGCAAGATTGGTGAACGCCCATTAAGTATTGTTGATATTTTAAGATATATTTTTCAAAATCTGCAAAGATACTTGATATTTTGAAAAAAAGATTCTGTATGGCATAGGAAAAGAAGCCGCTTATATCACGTTCTGTTGTTGGCATTGGCTTAGCAATTGTAACAGTAATGATAATGAAAGGAGGGGGGAATCAAATGAACGGAGAATTGCTATTTAAATGCATCGGAGAAGCGGATGATGAGCTGCTTCAGAGACTTCAAGCAGACACTTCCAATAAAGCTGAAACAAACGATGACATCGCTCCTGAGCGTAAAGACTGAAAAACTGCTGCCCGGTTAACACAGGAACGAAGCAGCAATTGTATTCATCAGCTGCAAAACAATCGCTGCTCGAAAGTGTTGCGATTGTTTTGTTTTTTTGCCGTTTGATGTGCAGTTTTGTGTAATAATCGTGCACTTTTGCAATTCTCGTTGCGGTGGCCGTATAATTTGTTATTATTGATTCAGAGATGTTTTTCAAGAATTCATAAAAACAAAGTAAATGCGATAGATACTGTCACATATAAAAGAAGAGGAGAACTGCTATGATTCAAAATATTACACAGTATCTTCAAAGGATCTTTGCATCAATACTGGCGGCGCTGGCCGTTTTCTCCTTCGGGAGAAATATGGATGCCGTATCGCTGACCGTGGAAAACGATGTTACAGACCGAAGTGGAGCTTTTGTGCTTGAAATGCATAACGACACAGGCGGCAAAATAGCAATAGACCACTATTTAACGCTCGAAAAGAAAGAAGGCGACACATGGGTTCCGGTTACACAGTACGGAGGGATGATCGAAACCGCAGGAACGCTTCCGGCCAGTTCGTCGTTCAGACAAAAAGTTGATATCGTATCGCTGTTCGGCGGATATCTGACAGCCGGTGAATACCGTGTTTCAAAAACCTATTCCCGCGCAAACATCGTACAACCTCAATATGTGTGTACGGCATACTTTACAGTCACATCCGTCGAAAACAAAAAACGATAATACAAGATTTGAAAAACGATACGGTATGCAAATGAAAAATGAAAAGACACACAAATCGGAAAAATCCTTAAAAAGAGCGCAAATTGCCGCAATCGTTTGTTCATTGTTATTGGTGCCGTTTGAATTCTTTTGGGAACCGATCTCATGGACGTTAGACCCTTTTATTCCCGGCGGCTTCGGGTATTATTCCGCGGCAATGTTTTGCTATTTATTCAAATACTGCTTTTTCGCCGGAGCGCTCATTTTTCTCATTGTTTCACTGATTGAAATATTTTTATTATGGCGAAAAAATCGCGATCTTAACAGAATTAATAAACTGTTGACCGTTGCTTCAATCATTATACCGCTGCCGTTATGCGTTTTGGTATTGATATTTTGGTTGAGATGAGGCAGAAAAAAAATAATGGCCGTTTCAGATCATGATTTGTAACGACTGGGAACATATAACAGTATTACTTTTCTTGCGAAATCTTAAGACAGAATGTCACCGGAAATTAACAATCCCCTTATACAATAAGGGTGCAGAATAAAAAAACTGTAATTAAATAATCGGAATTTGTGAGGAGTGTTCTCTCATGCCTTATAATAAAAAAGGAAACGCGCTTGCGACGATTCTAAAAATCACACAGATTGCTGCCATTGTCTGGGCATTGTTGGTTGCTGTAATTTATATAAGTATTCTGACGAATGTGCTTTACTCTTTACCGTATGCAATCAGAGAGGTATTCGTATTCATTGAATACTTAGGAATTTGGGGCGGGCCTATATTATCGCTTATTTCCTGTGTTGAGCTGCTGATCTTAAAGCTCACAAAGAAGCATTTTGAAAATGTCAACAAGAAATTGACGATTGCAGCGGTTGTCGTTCCATGGTTTTTAATCATAATAATTATGCTTTATGAACTCAATGTCGGTGAAGTTTTGTCTTAACATTTTCATCCCCAATGGGCAGCAACCAGTGCAATGGATTCCTGATGGCGGCAAGCCTTCCTTTTTTTCGTTCGCAACATCTGAAAAGGGAGTTGTTCTAAAAAACAAATTTTCTATCTTAAAGGCGAATGGATATATGGCTAAAGCTTATTATTGCGAAGATTGTAATATGGTTGTTGCTTTTGCAGAAACTAAAGATCTGACATAAAGGTTAAGAGTATTCCCCGTGGAGAAAGAATAAGGGATTAATTGTATTGAAACCGGAACCATGGTATTCATTACATAAATCCGGGAGATAAAAATGGACACAGATGACGCTTTTTTTGTTACACCACAAACGCGGCAGCCGCTGATCCGGCGAGGTCGCTTTCTTGTTGCAAGAGACGGTCAAGCCCGGTATCCGATCATTCTTCAAACGCCGATCCTTCTGCCGTCGTCCGACGCTTCCGTTTGGCATCGCGAGTTGGTGGAGATGATTCTTTGGGAACACCCCGACGCGATTGAGGCGATTTATGCAGATGTAACCCAGTGGAGAAAAGACCCGAATGCGCTGTACGTGCAAACCATCCGGGATGTTGTCGGCGGCAAACCCGAGATACTGCGCGCTGCGGAACGCTATGCGACTACAGATACCGGAAAATGGCTGCCAAAGAAAAGTGCGAATCAAACGATTTCCCATTTCGCAAAGAAAGATTTCCTGAAATACGGCACTGCGAGCAACGGAAAGCGCCGGACAGAGACGGTCATGACAAGCAACCACAAAGATGCCTATACCGGTTACCGCGCAATGATTGCAGCCTGTGCGCCGCATCAAATTCTGGAGCTTTCGACAGGTGCCGGGACCGGCACGGCAAACATCGCTTGTGTAATGCCGATGGATGCGAAGCTTTATACGGTGGATATCGACTTCGCCTGTTTGGGCAATGCCGCCGGAATTGCAAGGTATCACGATAAAGCCGTGCTCCCCGTTTGCGCAAATTTCTGGTATCTGCCTTTTGCGGATGCGTCGTTTGATCTTGTTTGCACGCTGAACGGCCTCGACGAATCCAGAGAAATCCAGCGCACGTTGGCAGAGGCAGCGCGGGTTCTGCGGCCGGGCGGTCAATTTCTGGTGTTTTCCAGAAAAAGCGCCTATATGCGTCAGAATCGGATCCTCGCCGACTTCGGTTTCAACGCGGCGGAAACGGAGGCGCTGCTGCAAACCTGCCGCATGTACGCATCGGCGGAGGATTTGATTGAACGCTGTAGGGAATACCATTTGCAGTTGACAGAAACATCGGCGTTTTCATCAGACGAAACGCTCACCTGGGTTATTTCGCTGTTTCAGAAGAGAATATAAAAGAGAAGCTTTTCCGGCTTCGATAATCCCGATCCGCATATACGTCTGAAAACGCCGTAAAAAAATCATTGGAGGTAGGTACAAATGAAAAAAGGAAAACAACAATTATCGTTTCTATTAGCAATAATTATGGTTTTTATATTATTCCAATTATCTGCATTTGCTGAAACAACACCGGGAGAAACTACTGTCGATCCTCGTACCTTTTGGAATGGGACAACCGAAGAAAACATATCTTTCGAAAAGATAATAGAAATGTTTCAAAACACAAAAAGCAACGATTCTGACGATAATGTCGATCCTCGTACCTATTGGATTGGAACTATAGACGAAATTTCATTCGCTGATTTCCTGAAAATGATTTTTGATCTAAGCGAAAACAGAGATGTTGCAAGCCAAGTTTTAAATGGAGATGTTGACGGCGATGGGCAGATATCATCTGCAGATGCCAGACTTGCACTCAGAATGTCTGTTGGACTTGAAGAATTTTCAAAAGATAGCGTTGCTTTCATAGCTGCCGATATAGATAAGAATGGTGAAATCGATGCTTCTGATGCTCGATCCATACTGCGTTCAGCTGTTGGAATAGAAAAGCTTTAAGTTGTGACTAAAAATCATTTTTCGCACATTGCGTTGACTGCGGATGTAATCGGTGAATTCTTTCATCCAAATCAAAATAATAAATCGCTGCTCGGCTTCAAAACATGAAACTGAGCAGCGTTTCTTTTATCTGAAGATAATTTCTTGGTTTACAATTTCAGTTGCGCGACTGCGGATATTATTCATCAATTGCACCCAGCGCATTTGATCTCTCGCTTTCAGCGTCTCGGAAACGCCCTCCCGCAAGGATATTTCTTTTACTACCCGAAAAAAGAAATCCTCAGCCTGAGCGTCGATTTCAGCAAGGTAAGCGTTCAGTTTTCCTAACACGAACAAATCAAAATACAACGATTTTTTGTATTGCCGGATGTATCGCATATGCCGCTGCCCCCACACGCCAACCGGTTTTTCTTCCCCCGGCCCGTTATCCTCGGACTGTTCGCTCGGTATCATCACGCCATTTCGCATCACCCTGCCGGTGGGATAATACTGCTCGCCGATCAGCTCATACTCCCAACCGTTGAGTTCGTCAACAATCGTTTTTTTCATAAAACAAAACCTCCATTCATTTTGTGGCATCATAATACTATGATTCTGAATAATTGTCGAATGTGCGAGTTCTTTTAGATGAAGGAACTAGAGTATCAAAGAATTATTTCGTTGCTGACAAGGAGCTGATATTAATTGAGGCGGGCAATGGCACCAAAGATATTAACACAAAATTGTGCAAAACATAAAAAACCTTTATTCTTAAGGAAAAACGAGTTTTTCTTGTCACAAAAAGCCGAAAAATCCACATTTATTATAATGGTTATATTTTATTTCAGTAATTATATTTATTAAAAACCAGAGAAGAGAGAAGAATTAAATGTATTCAGTTGATGCAACCGATGCACAATTATTGATAGGTTATACGGATGTTTTTTCAGGTGAAACACCTAACTTAAAAGAAGAGATTACTACTCTCAATATGCATAAGGCCATTTCGATTGTTTGTGAATTGATTCGTGTTAGAGATGCGATGCTGGAGCCAATACCTGTTTTATGGGGAGAGTTCATAATTCCTTTTGAAATGGTACTTAAAAAGCAGATGTGCGATATGGATCCAAAATCGCCAAAAGAAATGTTCTCTAACCCATTATTGAGAAAAGATGTACATATTATTTCGGTACAAATGTTACTCCTATTACTTAAACGAATTTTACATTACGGTAACTATGAAACCTTAAATAATACGGAGTACGAAGTTTCCCAAGAAGATTATAGGAAAATCATTCAACTTCAATTGGTGGTTGCAGAAGAAATTAGTCAAAAGCATTTAGAGGGCAAATTTGATGTAAATCATTTTCTTTATTCAACATATCATCTAAATTATCAAAGAAACATAGCACATGAATTTTTGCGTATGTATTATATGATGGAAAAGATTAGCAAGAATAAAGATATGTTTGATGATGATGTTCAAAAACAATACAGGGATTATTATTCAGCGTTTACTACAAAGTATGGTTTCACGCCAACACAGTACAGTTCTCTTTTATTTGGTGAGCTAAGAACTTACTACTCAGACGTTAATAGCCTAATATACACTTCGATGTGGAGAGATATTGAAGAAGTTTATGGTCAGATAAAAGAAAAAGAATTAGTTACTCAGGTCATCCAGACATTATCCCAAGCAGTAGACTCATATTTCGATTGGGCTACTGAGACCGAAGATCAAGAATGGGACTTTAGCAAATTTTTCGAATTTCCCTTTATAATGGATAAATATGGAAAGTACATATCCATATGCGATATTACATTAAGAAATGCTTTTTTTGAGAAGATTTTTTGGTTAATCAGAGGTTGTTATCCCGAAGACGATAATAGGGCCATGGCTTTTTTTGGTCGATTATTTGAAAAGTATATTCAAGATATTACACAGGATGCTACTCATGGTGTATATGAATATATTGCAGAATTTACATACAAGCCAAAGAAAAAAGAGAAAAAATCCTCCGATGCATATGTACGAAAAGAAGGAAATCTATTAGTAGTTGAGGCAAAAGGCTTTTCAGTTTTGTTGGATTGTATGACCAAAAATGAACAGATTGAGAAGAATAATGGAAAGCTGTTTATTGACCCTGTTCTTCAAGCCGATATGTGTTTATCTACCGTAATGGATGATAAGCCTGAATTTTCAGGGGTTGAAGCAGCGTATATCATTGCGATTACTATGGATAGTATTAATGCTGTTCCTGACTACTACAATGTGATACATGCAAAAATTGAAAAAGAAAAAGTGTGTGAAAAAACGAAATA
>CAMOVW010000138.1 GCA_946627725.1 uncultured Clostridia bacterium | reverse complement strand
TTCCCTGTTATTACAATGAAAATCGGGGGCTGGTTCGTGATACAGGGGACGGTTCTGCGTATCAACGGGAAGTTTATTCCGCAAACGTTTGCATATTGGATGATACGCAAAACCGTCCCCTGTATCAATGCCGCCGCGTCGTTTGAAACACAGCGATAAACTGCAATTTCCCTTGACTCCTATTTACTGTTTCGTTATAATGCAAGCAGAAATACAGAGTCGGGAAACGGAGAACGTATGAAAAAAGGATTGTTTTCAGACCGGGATTTTAACCGGAAGCTGCTTGGGCTGACGCTGCCCATCGCTTTTCAAAGCATGATGCTGGCGGCGGTGGCGGCATGCGACGCTTTGATGCTGGGGCGGGTAAGCCAGAACGCGATGGCGGCGGTATCGCTTGCCACACAGGTACAGTTTGTGCAGAACATGTTTCTGGGGGCGATCACCGGCACGGTGGGCGTGCTGGGCGCCCAATACTGGGGTAAGGGAGATACGGAAACGATACAGAAGATCTTCTGGATCAGCCTGCGGCTGGCCGTGGGGGTGAGCCTGCTGTTTTTTGCCGCCTGCATCGGGTGCCCCACGCTGCTGATGCGGCTGTTCGCCCACGATCCGGAGCTGGTGGAGATCGGCGCGGGATATCTGAAGATCGCGGGCTGGAGCTATCTGCTCACCGGCGTTTCGCAGTGCTATCTGGCGGTGATGAAGGTGACCGGCCACGCCTCCCGCAGCGCGTGGGTGAGCTCCGGCGCGGTGATCGTGAACGCGGTGCTGAACGCCGTGTTTATTTTCGGGCTGTTCAGATTTAACGCCATGGGGGCGAACGGCGCAGCGCTGGCCACGCTGATCGCGCGGATCGTGGAATTGATCTGGGCGATGGCCTGCTGCCTGCGGAAGGGCTATTTCCGCCCGAAGCTCAGCCGCTTTTTTGCCCGGGATAAGGCGCTGCTGAAGGATTACGCAAAAATCGGCCTGCCGGTGCTGGGCAGCTATGCCTTCTGGGGCGTGGGGTTCACCTCGTATACCGCCGTGATCGGGCATATGGGGGCGGACGCCGCCGCAGCCAATTCCGTGGCCGCCGTGGTGCGGGACCTGTTATGCTGCCTGTGCAACGGCGTTTGCAGCGGCGGCGGTATCTTGCTGGGCAACGAGCTGGGCGCCGGGCGGCTGGATACCGGCAGGGAGTACGGCGAGCGGCTGGCGAAGATCTCGGTGGTGATCGGCCTTGGGGTGATGGCGTTGATCGCCGCGCTGGCGCTGCCGGTAACAAAGTTGGTAAAGCTGACCCCGGAGGCCCGCGGTTATCTGCTGCAGATGATGCTGATACTGGCGGTGTATATGGTGGGGCGCAGTATCAATACCGTGGTGATCAACGGCGTGTTTTACGCCGGGGGCGACGCGCTGTTTGACGTATACAGCCTTGCCGTTACCATGTGGGGCCTTGCCGTGCCGCTGGCGTTCCTCGGCGCTTTTGTGTTCCATTGGCCCGTGGCGGTGGTGTACGCCTGCACCTGTATCGACGAAGTGGGCAAAATGCCGTGGGTATACCTCCATTACCGGAAATACCGCTGGGTAAAGGACCTGACCCGTGAAACGCAGCCCGCCGCCGAATGATCCCCGAAATGAAAAAGACCGCATCCACTCTTACGGGTGAGTGCGGTCATTATTTATTTTCTCTTCTAATCCATCACATGCATCATCCGCACCGCAGGGTCCTGAATGCGCTGCATGATCTCATAGGCGTGGGGTTCCAGAAAGGCGGCGGGGTGGTCGGTGAGGCCGGCGGCGGCGAGCGCGGCGATCATGGCGGCGGCGAGGGATTCGATCTCCGCCGGTACCTGCGGGGCGAGAGGCTCAAAGAGCAATTCCTCCAGCCGGGCGATCTCCCGCCCCAGGGTGGGCAGCCGTTTGCCGGCGGGCAGCAGCCATTTGTAAAAGGGGGCGTATTGCCGGTTCAGCAGAAACGCCGCCTGCGTGTAGTGCTCCGCAAACCGGGCGAGGGCGAGCGCCGCGCTCCCCTTCTGCCCGTGGGCGAGGGCGCGGGTGTAGTTATACTGCCCCGCCTGGGCCGCCAGCGCCACGTGCTTTGCCAGCTTTTTGCGGCGCACGTCTTCCGGCATGGCGTTCAGGGCCTGCCGCAGGCTTGTAACAACGCCGGGGCCGTCGTAAAACACTTTGCCGTTCACGGCGCAGGCCAGCCGGTACTGGGGCAGGCTGAGCCACTGCGCGTTGGTTTGGGGCGCGGGATAAAAGCCGGTGAGCTCCCGGAAGAAGGCCGCAATATCTCGCACACCGTGGCGGGCGTTGCCGTAAACGCTCTGCCCGGCCTTTTGTACGCCCATAAAGGAATCCGGAAGGCGGTCGTATGCCCGGGAGAGGCGGAATTCATATTTCTTGTAATCCTCCGGCTGCAGCCAAAGGAAAAACCCGGGATCAAAATCGTGATCGCGGGAGGTTTCGTCGTCAAAACCGAAGTTTTCGCTGCCCTGTCCGCAGACCCCGGCGGCAACACGGGGCCACAGCTCCGGAAATTCCTGCCGCAGCGTATCGGCGCAGGCTTCAAAATAGGCCTCAGAGAGTTCAATGCCCCGCATAATACCGGTCCGCCCTTTCCGTAAATTCCTGCGCCAGCGCCGCAAAGCCCAGCTCCCGGCAGGCGGCGGCGCATTTGCGGCAGGTGTAGTAATAATAGCCGTCCCGCTGCGCCTCCGGGATGCGCATCAGCTGTGCGCCCGTTTGGGCATGGGGAAGGGCCTCCCCCTCCCGCCCCGGCCAGCGGGCGTAAAGCCCCGCAAGGTTGAAGCAGGTAACGGCGGAATCGCAGGTTTCCCCCGCCCGGCGCAGCAGCTGCAGTGCGCGGGTGTAATAGTATTCCGCCTTGGGATATTCCGCCGGGTTCAGATAAACGCTGGCGCGGTTGTTGTAAAGCCCAGCAAATTCCTTTGCCCCGGCGGGGTAATATTTGCCGAACAGGGTTTCGGCCCGGTCGTACAGCGTGCGGGCCTCCGCTTCATGCCCGGCGTTTTTATATACCGTGGCGGCGTTGAGCACGATCATGGCGGCGGGGCGGGATACGGAGAGATCTCTTTCCTCCAGCAGACGCAGGGCGTTTTCCGCCGCGGCAACGGCGGCGTCGTTTGAACCGTACTGCCGCTCAAAGCCCATGATCTCATTATAAACGCTGAGCGCAGAAAAGGCGTCGCCCTCCGCGAGGTATCCTTTCAGCCCCTCGTACAGCAGCGCCTTCGCGCCCGCAAAATCTTCTTTACCGAAAAAACCGTCCAGCCGGGCGATCAGTTCTGATACGGGATACATGGGGGGTCACCGTCCTTATGTTGAAAAAATAGTATGATTTGACCTTGTTCAAATGCGGAATTCGGAATGCGTAATTCCATCAATACGGTTCCCTTTACATTTTCCATGCCGCAATATTATGGAACAGGCGGTCCTCGGTGGCGACCACGCCGCTTTTTACCAGGCGGGAATAGCAGAACTGCCCGTTGCGGTATACCAGCGGAATAAAGGGCATGGTGGCGTCAAAGGCCTCTAAGAAATAAGAAAGCTCCGTATTGCCGCTGCGGTAGTCGGCATAGATATCGTTGATGTTGAGCTCATCCAGCGGCAGCCCCCATACGGCGGCGCCGTCCGGCGAGAGGAAGGGATACAGATCCATGTTTTTGGTGAGCTTGATCTCGGAGAGATAAAAATCGAATTCCCCCGCCTGTACGGCGGCGGTGAATTCATCCGAAGAAAGCTCGGTTAAGGTGACGATGATATTTACCGTTGCAAGCTGCTCCGCGATCTGCTTCGCCGCCTCGCGCAGGAAGTTGTTGGATTCTTCAACGATCAGCGTATAATACAGCGGGCTGCCTTTGCTGCCAAGCTGCATCGAATCCAGAATGGCGTCCGCGGCGTTGGGATCGGCCTCATATTTTGCGTTTGCGGGTTCCGCCATGCCCGAAAGCTGATCCCATGAGGAATTGAAGGGGAACACGGCGGCGCGGGCGTGGCTTACAAAGGCGTTTTCCGCCAGCGCCACGCGGGAGATCGCAAGGGATACGGCCTTGCGGATATCGGCGTTGCCCAGCAGCGCGGAGGAATGGTTGACCCCGAGAAATACCAGATTGTTCAGATAGACGTCGGTGGCGCCTGCATAGCTGTGCTTTGCGTTGCCGTCGGCCATATCCGTAAAGAAGCAATCGATGGTGCCGGTGTTCAGCTGGTGCATCAGGGTATCGGATTCGTTGGTCTCTCTCAAGCGGATGGTGCCCACCTCGGGAATGCCGCCCACATGGCGCAGGTTATACTCCAGATACATGCGAAGCTCTTCTTTCACATATTTATAGCAGCCGGAGCCGATGGGCAGGGATTCTTTTGTTCCCGCCGTGCCCTGCTTTACAATGGGAAAGGTGAGCAGGTTCACCGCGTTCACGTCGGCGGATTCCAGCGTGAATACCGCCGAGCGGGTGCTGTCTGCCTCGCAGGAAACAAAGTTTGCGAGGGATTCTCTGTACAGCGGCGCTTCCTTCGCCTGCGTAAAGGAATATGCCACGTCCGCCGCGCTTACCGGGGTGGCGTCCGAAAACACGAGCCCGTCCGGCAGCGTTACCCGCAGCGTCAGCTCCGCTGCGGTAAAACCGTCCGCGATCAGGGGCTGGGGGGTGAAGCCGCTGTCCAGATAAAAGAGGCTGTCGTACACCAGCGAGATCAACGAGAAATTCATCAGCGTTTCCGTAAAGAAGGGGTTCAGCGAATCCAGCGACGTATAGGGCGCGGTGATGCTGCCCGCCGGAATGGCAGGCTCGGTGGTTTGCGTGGGCAAGGTGGTATCCTCCGCCGGCACGGGCGTTTTGGCGCAGCCCGCCGCCAGCAGCAATAGGGCCGCCAGCAGGGCAAACAGAGCTTTATTGTGTTTATGTGAGAAGAAAGCGTTCAATGGATATTGCCCTCCCGGTTTTGTTTTCAAGTTCAACGCACACGCAGCCCATGGAGCAGGGCCCCTCTGCCTGCGCGAACCGCACCGGCATGCCGGTACGCAGCTTTGCGGTGACGCTCTCGATCGTAACGCCCAAAACGGAATCGATGGGGCCGGTCATGCCCGCGTCGGTGATATAGGCGGTGCCGCCGCCCAGGATCTGTTCATCCGCGGTCTGTACGTGGGTATGGGTGCCCAGCACCGCCCCCACGCGGCCGTTCAGGTAAAAGCCCATGGCCCGTTTCTCGCCGGTGGCCTCCGCGTGAAAATCGATCAGCGTGCAAAGAACGCCCTCCGCTTTGAATGCGGCGCAAACGGCGTCGGCTGCGTCAAAGGGATTATCGCAGGGGTCCAGCCCCGCCGCGCCGATCAGGTTTGCCACGCCCAGCCTGAGGCCGCCCTTTTCGAGCACCGTAAGCCCCTTGCCGGGGACGGTGCGGTGAAAATTAAAGGGCCGCAGCAGCGAGGCATAGGGCTGATCCAGCGTATCGTAGATCTCGGGCCGGCGCAGCGAATGGTTGCCGCCGGTGATCAGATCCGCGCCGGAAGATAGCAGATGCCCGTAAGAGGCGGGGGTTACGCCGTTGCCCTTCGCGCTGTTTTCACCGTTTACGATGCAGAAATCGATCTTCTGTTCTTTTTTGAATGCGGGCAGCGTTTTTCTTACAAACGCGCATCCCGCCTCCCCTACAACGTCGCCCACGAACAGTATTCGCATAACGGACCCTCCCTTAAAAATTGAAAAAATTCAGCTCCCAAAACGGTTTCTTCGGGAGCTGAAAAAGGGTTATTTCGCGAAGTCAAACGCGCGGTTTTCACGTATGATATGCACTTTGATCTGACCGGGATATTCCATTTCCTCTTCGATCTTCTTTGCGATATCTCTGGCGAGGATGGTCATCTTATCGTCGGTGATCACTTCGGGCTTCACGATGATGCGTACCTCTCTGCCCGCCTGAATGGCGAAAGAGCGTTCCACGCCCGCGAAGGAAGTGGAGATCTCTTCGAGCTGTTCAAGACGCTTGATGTAGTTCTGCAGGTTTTCGCGTCTTGCGCCGGGGCGCGCCGCCGAAATGGCGTCCGCCGCCTGTACCAGCACGGCCACCACCGTTTTCGCCTCCACGTCGCCGTGGTGGGCTTCGATGGCATGGATGATCTCTTCTTTTTCTCTGTACTTCTTGGCGTATTCCACACCAAGAGCGATGTGGGTGCCCTCCATCTCGTGGTCCAGCGCCTTGCCGATATCATGCAGCAGGCCTGCGCGCTTGGCGGTTTTTACGTCCGCGCCGATCTCGGCGGCCATCAGGCCCGCAAGATAAGAAACCTCCAGCGAATGGGTGAGCACGTTCTGCCCGTAGCTGGTGCGGTATTTGAGGCGGCCCAGCAGCTTTACAAGCTCGCCGTTGATGCCGTTGACCCCGGCCTCGATCACGGCGCGTTCGCCCGCCTGCTTAATGGAGATATCCACCTCTTTTTTGGCCTTTTCGTACATCTCTTCGATGCGGGTGGGGTGGATACGCCCGTCGGCGATCAGCTTTTCAAGGGTGAGGCGCGCCACCTCGCGGCGCACGGGATTAAAGCTGGATACGGTAATGGTTTCGGGCGTGTCGTCAATGATCAGGTCTACGCCGGTGATGCTTTCAAGGGTGCGGATGTTTCTGCCCTCGCGGCCGATGATGCGGCCCTTCATTTCGTCGTTGGGCAGATCTACCACCGATACGGTGGCCTCGCTTGTGTGCTCAGCGGCGCAGCGCTGAATGGCGGTGGCGATAATATTCTTTGCGATATTATCGGCTTCTTCTTTGGTTCGGTTCTGGTATTCAAGGATCTTAAGGGCCTTTTCGTGATCAAGGTCCCCTTCCAGATTCTGCAGCAGATACTCTTTGGCCTGTTCTTTCGTGAAGCCCGAGATCTTTTCGAGCATTTCGAACTGGCTCTTTTTGAGCGCTTCCACTTCGCCGAGTCTGTCTTCTGCGTCCTTTATCTTTTTAGCCAGCGTTTCTTCCTTCTTTTCGAGGGATTCGGTGCGCTTATCGAGAGATTCCTCTTTCTGCACGATGCGGCGCTCCTGACGCTGTACTTCGTTTCGTCTTTCTTTGATCTCTTTTTCGTATTCCGTGCGTTCGCGGTGGATCTCATCCTTGGCTTCAAGAATGGCCTCGCGCTTTTTGGTTTCTGCCGTGGTAAGCGCAGTGCTTACGATGCGCTTGGCTTCTTCCGTGGCGTCCCCTATGGTTTTCTCGGCAAATTTCTTTCTGTGGATCTGACCGAGGATAAAACCGATCGCCAGCGCCGCGACGGCGGCAACAACGATAAGAATGATCGCTGTTAACGTTTTCATCATGAACCTGTAAACACCTCCTGTTCTTTCATATTCGATATCTTTTAATGTACCGGTTTGCGCGGTACAGAAAATAGAGTAATAATGCGTATAAATATTCACGATCTATTTAAAAAGCGCAGATGATCCCACACTTATGCATTATCTTCTATATTCTATAATCAAAATGTTTAAAAGTCAAGAGTTTTTCTTTACAAATTCGGCGCTTTTAGATGATAATTTGCTTGACAGTAAGATTATTCTGAGATAAACTGTATAAAAAGACAAAACGGGGGTTTTCATAATGAAAAAGATTTTTATCATACTGCTTGCCGCGCTGATGCTTCTGCCGCTTGCAGCCTGCGGAAAGAACAGCGGGGCCGACGGTACCGACCCGCAGCAGAGTACGCTTGACGAAACGGCGCAGCAGAACGAACCCGCGGACAACACCGCGCAGACCGCCGACAGCGCCGTGAACACCGAGGGGCTGGTTTCACTGCGCGATATGCCCGAAACCGCCATTGCCGAAGCGCTGGATACGTTTGTGATGAGCGGATACACCATCGGCGGCAGCAGGGAGTGGAAGGATTATGATTGTACCGCGCCGGACGCTGTGGAGCAGGCCTATCTGCATATGTTCTATCAGGCCTTTGGCATGAGCACCACGATGCCCGCCGCCTTTTTCACGGAGAATTCGGAAAACGTTTTTGACGATCCTCTGATGAACTATACTTCGCGCATAACGTTGGAGGATCCCGCGCTGATCGGGATCACGCCGGACTTTCCCCTTTCTTATCTGAAGATCGACGGCGAATTTGCGGACGCGGTGCTGCGCTCTGTGTTCAACGTGGAACCGGATCACAGCTATGTGTGCGAAGAAACGTATTTTGAGAATCAGGGCGCGCAAAAAATGATTTTTTACAGCGACGGCAGCTATTACGTATGGCAGCCGGAGGCCGGCGATTATTGGGAAAACCGCTCTACCGTATCCGATATTCAGTATATGGACGACGGGCGCATTTCCGTACAATACCGCTACTCCTTCGGCGGCGATTTTAACGGCGCGGGCTATGAAGAGACCGATTTCAGCTACTACACCGCCGTGCTCGGCGCAAGAGAGGTTTACGGCAAACTGATGTGGAGCTACTATAACGTGAGCAAGATGTAAACAAATACAAAACAAAGGATCCCCGAACGGAACGGTTCAGGGGATCCTTTTTTGATCTTTACGGTTCATGCGGAAGAAGGGAACAAATTGCAGTTTATCGCGCAGCGATAAACTGCAATTGAGGTAAGAAGTAAGAGTG
>CAMOVW010000137.1 GCA_946627725.1 uncultured Clostridia bacterium | reverse complement strand
CGCCGTCGGTGAAAACAAATGACGTGGCGTCCGCCGTTGAAGCGTCCGCGGCGAATGCCGCAAAGGACGTGCACACCATCGCAAACAGCATGGCCAACGCCGTTATGACTGCAAGGGTTTTGTTGGTGATTTTCTTTTTCATTTCCGTTTCTCCTTTTTTACCGTTTTGATTGTTTTCCCGAAGAAACACAGATCCGTTCATAGGGTATCACGCTCTTTCCGCGCCGCGTGCCGTGCGGCGGCCTTTTGTTTTGTTGCACACAGGATACCCCTCGGGCCTAAAACCGAATTTAAGGCGAAAATAAAACGAACCTAAAGTTTTGCGGCGCAAAAACAAAAGCAACCCCGTAAATGAGGCTGCTTTTTCAATAAAAACTTCTTTGTGCTCTTGAAAACAAAACGGCGGCTCCCGGCGTTACGGCAGCGGCATGAAGCAGTTCACGTCCCTTGCGTGCAGCTGCCCTGTCTGGGCGTAGGTGACGCATTTCGCGCCGCCCCGGCACAGCGAGAGCTTGGGGCACAGGCGGCATTTTTCCGGCGGCGGCGCAGTGCGCAATTCACACATCAGGTCGCTGCCGGCAACGATCTCTTCCAGCGGCGTTGTTTCGATATTGCCGATCACAAAAGGCAGGCGGCGGCAGGGCATTACGTCGCCGTTGGGCAGAAAGATCAGCAGGTTGCCCCCTGCGCCGCAGCGGTAAACGCGGGGCTCGGAAGAACACAGAAACTGCAGCGCTCTGCCGTTATCGATCTTTGTTTTGCTGCGCCGGCGGGTAAATTTCAGCTGTATTTCATTGGCCTGCCGCACCAGCGAAGCGAATTCTTCGGTAGACAGGGCCAGCGTTTCGGTATCCGCCGTAACCACCCGGTCCCACCACAGCTTATCCACCCGGTGTTTGCGGCACACGTCGGCAAGCGCGGCGAAATCCCCCACGTTGCTCTTCTGTGCGGTGAAGGAAACCAGCACCTTTACGCCCGCTTTTTTCAGGCAGTCGATCCCCCGCAGCGCCTTTTCGTAATTGCCCGGGCCGCGGATGGCGTCGTGGGCGGCCTTTACGCCGTCCAGGCTCACCTGCGCGAACACCGGCTGCAGCGCAGCGATACGCCCGGCGATTTCGGTATCGATCAGCGTGCCGTTGGTAAGCACGGCCCATTTCGCCCCCTGCCGACGGATCTCCGCAACAAAATCGAAAAACGAGGGGTGCAGCAGCGGTTCGCCGCCGGTGAGGTTGATCTGCGGCTGCAGCCCCCGGGCGGAAACGAACGCCATATACTGCTCCAGCGCCGGATAAAACCGTTCGGCGGGCAGATGGAAGGCGTAATCCTGCTGATAGCAATGGGCGCAGCGCAGATTGCAGATATGCGTAATATGCCACTGCAGATAGTGGCGAACATCCCCCGCCATTAATCCGCGCCGCCTCCGCCGCAGCTGGAGCAGCTTGAACAGCTGGAACAACTGGAACAGCTGGAGCATGAAGAACCTCTCGATGAAGAGCTGCGCAGCGCCGCGAGTCTTGCGGCCTCATCCACCTTGTAGCTATATACGGCGCGGGTGAGCACACGGGCAGCCAATTCGGAGAAACTGACGGTTCTTTGATCCACCTCGCCCGGATCTGAGAGGGGGTATGAGGTATTCAAAAAGTATAAGTAAGGCAGCATATCGTTCTGATCTCCCCGCAGCGCGCTCAGAAGATCCTCAAACGAATATGCGGGCGCGTCTTTTTGTATAACGGAACTCAGAACCTCGATCCGTTTTTCGTTTGCCCCGGAAACCGGCCTGCTCAGAATGGAACCGAGTTCTTTTTCCACAGAAAGATACTCTTTCGGATTGTCATTCAGGTCCGCATAGATCTGCTCCAGCGATACCGTATGCGGGAACGGCATAACCTCGCCCGCCGTACGGCCGATCACGGCGTCCAGATATTTCAGCGCGGCGCAATGCGCCTTGGTACGGCCGGAGTTCAGATCCCATGTTAACGTGCGCAGATCCCGGTCGATCAGCATTCTGCCCTCCTGATACATCTGCGCGATCACACAGAACAATATCTGCAGATTTTTGTCGTATGATTTTACGGCAGCCTCAAGCGGATCGGGAATATCCCGCATGATCCATTTTGTCAATACGGGAACCGTACCGTTTGCTTCGATCCATTTCGTCTGCTCCTTTTCCGCTTTTTTCTTTTGCCTGTTTATAATAATATTTCTTATAATGCCGATCGGCCAGAACAACGGCAGGATCATCAGAGCCGAACAACCGCTGAACACAGAAGCCGAATCCTTGAACAAATAGTAAACGATACGGTCAAAATCCCTTACAAGAGGCGAGCTGCCGCCGTTCTTCCCCGGTTTTTTCGGCTTTGTACAGCAGAACCGCAGATACGCCGCATGATCGTTCGGCGCAAGCAAAAGGGAGCCGAAGCCGCCGTTTGTACCGCCGCGCGCCTGCATCCAGCGAAGCACTCTGCATTCCTCGGGATCCGGCGCGTCGTTTTTGAATGCCGATTCGATCATCCGATTCGCTTTAAGGAACGGAGACGCATGTGTTTTTGCATACCGCAGAAGATCTTTTGATGTGAGCATATGGGGATAGGGCCGGTCGTCCGGCAAAACCGCGCAGGTTTTTTCCGCAAGGATCTCATCCAGCAGATTCAGCACGCCCCGGAATTTTTCGGGCTGCAGTTCCGGATCGTCCCAAACGATCTCTTCGCCCGCCATGTTCATTCGAACAACGCCCTGCGCCTGCATCTGCGCAAGCGCGCAGAAAAACAAACTGCCGTAACCGGTTGCGTCCAACGCGGCCGCAAACTGCAGCGGATCCGGCGCCGCAGCGCGCATTGCGCGCAAGGTGTTTTCCATATAAGCCGGATCTTTTTTGGCTTTGTTCAGCCGGTCTTTCGGCGGCTTGAAATAGCCGCGCACAGCCCTTTTTTTAGAAAGCGATCCGGCAAAAAGAACAAACGGAAGAAAAGAAAGCGACAGAAGCGCCATCACTAAAAACATACCGCCGAAGAACCCCATGCCGCCCTCACTTTTCGGGTTTTCCAGCTGCCCTGCCGTAATCGGCACTGCGTGGGTAAACAGCGTTCTTCCTTCCGGCACGTCCATACGCACCTTTACCTTGAACACGCCGCTGCCGCTGCCCCCGGAAACGGCCGCCGCGGTTTCGGAGATCTGCTCGCTGCCGCCGGTTTTGTACAGCACCTTCATCGTGCATTTTTCCGGCGCGGTAACGGTTACCGAAATGTCGCTCACGGATTTTTCAAAATTCGCGCCGATATACCGGTAAGAGAAGATATAATAATCCTCGTCCACCTGCTTTACCGCGTCGTGCAGGCGATAGCGGAATTCATACTCCGTTGTTCCGGAGGTTTTCAGATAAGCGGTAAGCGTTCGGCTGTCTGCACCGGAAGAAAGATTATAGTGATAATCCGGCCTGCCGGCGGTATCCTCGGTAGGTTCGCAGGCTTTTCCGTTGATCTTCACGCCCAGCATTTCAACGTCGGCAAACTTTTCTTCTTCGTTCCGGTACATGATATCCTTATAGAACCGGCTGAATTCGCCGCTGTACCGCACCGTCCACGTTTCCGTGATATCGGCGGAGCCGTCCGCGTTCAATACCGCGTCAAAATGCGCGGAAGGAACCGAATAGCTCTTTCCCGACGCAAAGGCCGTGCCCGCCAGCGCAAACAGCAGAAGCGCAGCCGCAAGAAAAGACAGAATTCTTTTGCATTCTTTTTTCATAAAAATCGCTCCTTAAGAATTGAATTGATACAATACCCGTCAATCCGCGCCGCCTCCGCCGCAGCTGGAGCAGCTGGAACAGCTTGAGCAGCTTGAACAGGATGAACAACTGGTACAGCCGGAAGAGGATTCGTTTTTGGAAGAAGCCCTGCGCGCGGCGTCTCTTTTCGCCTTTTCCGCGGCAAGTCTGGCGCGCTCCGCAGATCTGCACTTGTCCACGGAACGGTTCACAGAGAAACTGATCAGCGTGGAAAAATCATAATTGTCGTCGGGGTCGTAAGAACTGTCATCCCCGGAATGCACAGACGCGATAAAATACAAATACGCAAATATATCGTCCGGTTCTCCGCGCAGCCCGCTCAGAAGATCCTCAAAAGCATACGAAGGCGGATTCGCTTGCAAATAACGCTGCAATGCGCGTTTGCGCTGCTCGCCGCACCAGGAAAGCTCCTTTTTCAGCATCTTCACCACTTTGTTTTCTGCAGAATAATACTTTTGGGGTTCGGAATCGAGTTTTTTGTATATCTGCTCCAGCGGTACGGTGCGCGGATATGTTTTCTTTCCGTCGGGGCTTTTTTTGAAGACGCCGTTCAGATAATAAACAGCCTCCCGCTGTACGTTACTTGCGGCGTCGTTTTTATCCCAGGTGAGAATATTGGCATCCCTGTCGATCAGAATAGAACCCTGCTGATACATCTGCGCAAGCACGGCAAACACCACAGGCCCGCATGTGGGAAACACGGTAACGGCGGCCGCAAGCGGATCGGGAACTTCACGTTCAATGCATTTTAAAGTATTCGCCACAGCCTCTTCGGATGAAATCCGTTTTTTCTGTTCGGCGTTCTCAATGAATTTGTTTTTCGCAAATTCAACCAGAGAGATGAGCAGCAAAGGCCAGAGGAATGCGAAAAGCATAACAAAAAGGACAGGGGCAGAGCATCCTTGCAGATTCAAGATCTTCGGCTCGTGCGAATAGGTGTAAGAATACCACAGGATGCTGTCAAACGTCCGATACGCCGGAGCGGCGTCGCTCTTCTCGCCGGGTTTCACCGGTTCGGTACACACATACCGTAAATATGTAATTGCGGGCTGCGCCACGTCTGAAAGAGAGGCATAACCGCGTTCTGCGCCTTCGCACAACGCGCACAGCGTCGTATAATTCAGATCGGGCGCTTTTGTTTTTCCAAACGATTCTTTGATCTGCTTATCCGCGTAATACAGCACCGGTTTATTTCGTTTTACAAACCTCTGCAGCGCCTGCACCGGAACACTGTGAGGATAAGGGGCTGTAAGAACGGCGCCGTCGCCGTTCTCCGCGGCAAAAACCTCGTCAAGAACATTCAGCGCCACCCGATGGGCATCTGAGGGCTGTATGCGGGGGTCCGGCCAGCGGATATAGCTCCCGGCGGGATCGATCTGCACCGTGCCCTCCGATTGCATCTGCGCCAGCGCACAGAAAAACAGCGCGCCGTATTCACCGATGGATACCGCGGCAGCAAGCCGCAGGGGATCCTTTTCGCTCCTCGCCCATTCTTCGGCCTCTCGCAGCGCATCGGCAGGTTCTATTGCGCGATGCTTTTGTTTTTTTACAGAAGCAAACCGCTTCACACCTATCGATTCTTGCCTGCCTTTCCGCCGTCTGCCCAACAGCACGGCGACTGTGATTACACCGCAGATCACACAATAAGGCCAAATGAAATAACAGGAATTAACACCTGTCCCTTCGGAACTGCTTCTCTGATTTTCCAGCTGGCTGCCCTTGATCGGCGCCGCGTGGGCAAACAGCGTAACGCCCTCGGGCACGTCCATACGCACCTTTACCTTGAACACGCCGCTGCCGCTGCCGAGGTTGATCTGCACGTTATCCGAAGAAAAATCCTCGATACCGCCGGTTTTATACAGCACTTTCATCGTGCACTTCTCCGGCGGGGTAACCGTTACCGAGATCTTATCCACGGGTTTACTGAAATTCGCGCCAACGTACCGGTAAGAGAAGATATAATAATCCTCGTCCACCTGCTTTACCGCGTCGTGCAGGCGATAGCGGAATTCATACTCCGTTGTTCCGGAGGTTTTCAGATAAGCGGTAAGCGTTCGGCTGTCTGCACCGGAAGAAAGATTATAGTGATAATCCGGCCTGCCGGCGGTATCCTCGGTAGGTTCGCAGGCTTTTCCGTTGATCTTCACGCCCAGCATTTCAACGTCGGCAAACTTTTCTTCTTCGTTCCGGTACATGATATCCTTATAGAACCGGCTGAATTCGCCGCTGTACCGCACCGTCCACGTTTCCGTGATATCGGCGGAGCCGTCCGCGTTCAGCACCGCGTCAAAATGCGCGCTCGGCACCGAATAACTCTTGCCGGAGGCAAAAGCCGTGCCCGCCAGCGCAAACAGCAGCAGCGGAACGATCAGAACGAAAAGATAACGGGTCCTGTTGTTTTTCAAAACGTATCGCCTCATTTTCGCAAAGGGATTTGTATTTTTAATTTTACAAATCTGAAAAAACCCTGTCAATACGTCTTGGGCAAGCGGTCTGATTTTGTGCGCGAACGGCAGTTCAGTCCGCGCCGGGGGCCGCGCAGTTGCGCCACGGCGTACCCACAAAACCGATCTGCATAAAATCGTCGCTGTTGTGCCGGATGATATAATCGATATACGATTCCATCTGCCGGGCGGTAAGCAGATATCCGGCGGCGTTCAGATGGCCGCCCAGATAGAACCGCGCCCGGAAGGCGGCATCATGCGCCGGGGCCCAGCGGTCCAGATCGATCACATAGCTGTGGGGGAACACCTCCGTAAACCGGTACAGCAGCGCCGTGTGCGCGGGGCAGGGGCTGCCGTTTTCGGTTTTCGGCATGGTAACGAAAAAGAAACGGGCGTCCGGCTGTTTTTCGCGCAGCCGCTGCACAATGGCGGCGTAGTAACTGGCAAAGGTCTCCTTGTTGCGCCGCCAATCGGCGAAATCGATATCGCCGATATCCCCCACCGGCATACCGGCGTTGATAATGTCGTTCACCCCCAGCGCGAGGATGTAGGCGCGGCAGAGCTTATCGTCCGCCCAGAAGCCGTTTTCTTCGGCAAAGCTCTGCATATACTCCTTTGCGGTCATCCCCCCGCGGGAGAAATTATATACCTTGCAGCCGCAGTCCCGCGCCATGAACTGGCCCCATGAAAAATCGAACATATCGTGATATCCCTTTTCGCCCGAAGGGGTCAGCGATTCAAACTCGCCGGAGGATAAGCTGTCCCCCACGCAGCCGATGGTGCGCAGGATCCCCGTATAACCGCCGTTGGGGGCAAGCCGTTCCAGCGGCCGCTCGTTTTCATTGTCAAAATCAAAATAACCCGAAAAATCCATGATCATTCTCCTTTTTTATGCATACTTGACATCTCGCTCCTTTTATTCTACAATATTGCGCGGCAAAAAGAAACCGTTATTTGCCGTTTTACGAATCTTTTTCTGCGTTTCTCCCGCCGATAAGAGGCGCGGAATTGCCGATTTCAGGTAATTTTAGGTTTAGTTAAACTTCACACGTATAATCGTGATTGGCCGCAACAACCGAAAGCAGCTTTCATATTTTTCATTTTTACCTGTTCAACAAGATCGATCAAACGAAAAAAAAGACACTCCGCGGCCCCGGAGGAACCCCTCCGAAAAAAAGGAGCATTGCATATGAAACATATAACAGATCATTCTTTTTTGAAAAAGATGACCGCCGTTCTTCTGGCGGGCATGCTTCTTCTGAGCACGGGGGCGCTCTTCGCCGCCGCAGAAGAAGACACCGTTTACAGCCGCCTGCTTGCCATTAAGGCGGTGTATCCCGATCAGTATTTCTATTTTACCGCCAGCGGATCCGCCTGCTGGAGCTCTTCCGGCAGCGACTGCAGGCTTTCCGCCATTCCCTCCCGCGGCGGGCTGCCCTCGGGCGAAGAGGCCGCCTCATGGGAAGGCTGGTCCTGCGTGGGCTTTGCCAGATACGTATTCTACTGCGTATTCGGTGAAAACTTCAGCGCCGCAAATAAGGTATCCACTCCCTCGCTGGGCGACGTGATCCACACCACCGGCCCCGGCTCCGACCACTGCTCCGTTTATCTGGGTGAAGACAGCGAAAACTGGTATGTTTTCGATTCCAACTGGGGCAACGGCTGCGGCGTCCGCTGGGAAGGCAAGATCTCCAAATCCAAAAACACGCTGCACGAGGTGTATCATGCCAAGAGCTACGATTCTCTTCCCGTGGGCATCGTTGTGCAGCAGCCTGTAAACGAAGAACCCACCGATCCCGCCGACGAAACCCATAACTGGATCCCCGGCCCCGTGGTGCTGAACGCCACCTGCGCGGAAGAGGGAGAGCAGATCTTTACCTGTTCTGATTGCGGCGAGATCAAGATCGACGTGATCCCCACACTGGAGCACACCTGGGATGAAGGCGAATCCGACGGCGACAACACGATCATCTATACCTGCACCGTTTGCGGCGCAGCCAAAACCGAAATCACAGAAGGCAGAACCGGCTTTACCCACAAAAAGGAATATGAACCCGGCGACGTAAACCGCGACGGTTCCGTTACCGCCAGCGACGCCCGCCTTGCCCTGCGCTACGCCCTCGGGCTGGATCCGCTCAACACCGAAAGCCGCACATTTAAGCTTTGCGACATCGACGGCGACAAGCTGATCACCTCCTCCGACGCACGCGCCATTTTAAGACTCGCCGTAGGCCTGAACAAAGACTGACCGATAAAAAACGTCGCGCCTCACAAAACGTGGGGCGCTTTTTTTGGTTTTACGGTTTTTTTGGAAGGGGAAACAAATTGCAGTTTGTCGCGCAGTCAGGTAGGCAGACATGGGGACGGCTTCTATGTCTTCGCCCATCACATAAACGTCCGAAGT
>CAMOVW010000136.1 GCA_946627725.1 uncultured Clostridia bacterium | reverse complement strand
TTTGGGCGTGATTCGCAGAGGAACCGATAAGCCGAATCTTTATGAAGTTCCTGCGCAGAATTGGGCTGATATCAGCAACAGAAAGTATGGTGTGTCTGTATTCAGCGAGTGCAAAAACGGATGGGACCATCCAACTCCCGATACCATACGGTTAACGGGAATCCATACCCCGCTTACGGATTTCGGCGACGAGAGTTTACAGAGTTTAATGGACTTCGGAACAAATCGCTATGCGTTCGGTATCTATTCTCATGAAGGCGCCGATCTGTCTGCAACACAGCGGCTCGCGGCTGCTTTTGTGAATCCGCTTGCGGCTTTTGACGTAACCGGATCAAAAGGCGGCGAACTCGGCGGCGTTTATTCTTACGCAACGTTGAACGATGCTGGCGTGATTATAAGGGCGATCAAGAAAGAATATTGCGGAACGCGCTTGATCGTTCGATTTAACGAGATTGCGAACAAAGCGCATAAAAACGTGAAATTCAGCATACCTTGCGGTATCGCGTCTGCAGTGGAAGTGAACGCGGTTGAAGAGGAGATCGGTCCCGCAAAGGTGAATCGTACAGGGGAGTTGGTGTTTGATATTGCTCCGTATCGCCCTGTTACCTTTGCAATCACCGTAAAAGAGCAGCTGCCTGTTCAGAATCAGGGATGTACAGCGGTTGCTTTGGACTATAACGAAAGAGCGGTATCCGTGTATGCGCGGCGGCATGCAGGCGTATTGGGCGGCTATACATTGCCTGCAGAACAATGGCCTGCGCAGATAACATGCGGAAATGTTCAATATACGCTTTCTCAGGGCAAAAAAACGGCTATGGCGGCGAACGGACAAAAAATTGTGTTGCCGCGCGGCACAAAGCAAACGGCTCTGTTGATTACAGCGGTGGGCGGTGATAAGGATGTTGAGATCCTTTGCGACGGCGAGCCGGTTCATGTTTCAGTTCCGGATTGCTATGAGGCAATCGGCAGATGGGATATGTACGGATTACTGCAAACCGGCTATGTGAAAGATTGCAAACTTGCGTATGAGTTTACGCACGTAAATTCGGAGTATTGCTCCGTTCCGGCGAAACAGTGCTATCTGTTCAGTGTAACTGTGCCTGCGGAGAAAGAGATTGTAATGCCGATTGATAAGGATCTGCTTATTTTTGCTGTGACCGCATTGAAGAATAAGCAGCCAAAGGGTAGTTTGCAGCCGCTGTTCGATCAGCTTGCCCTTCGCCCTTATTGTTTTACCCTGCCTGAAGATCTGCAGAAAAAAGCGGAAGCTTGTCTTGATTTTTAATTCTTATTATGAATAATATACTGTTCCTGATTATTGTATTTTTAACGAATATCATTCAATGTATTACCGGCTTTGCGGGCACAGTGCTCGCAATGCCGTTTTCCGTAATGCTGATCGGTATGTCTTCCGCAAAGGCCATTCTGAATGTTCTCGGCGTTGCGGCGTCTGTCGGCGTATTGATCCCCGGTTATAAAAATGTGAATAAAAAAGAATTTTTGAAAATAGTTTTGCTTACTTTACCGGGAATTATTGCAGGTTATTTTTTGAGTCCGAAACTGATCGCCGTACAAAAAGCGGCGTATATCTTATTGGGCTCTATCGTTATTTTCTTTGCCGTTCTGAATATGATTAAACTATTCACAAAAAGGGAACAAAAAAAGCAGAACCCCGTTCTATCTGTGATCGTTCTGCTTTGTTCGGGCTTGGTGCACGGTTTGTTTGTTTGCGGCGGCCCGTTGTTGGTTACGTATGCAAGCCGACAACTGAAAGACACGCAGGATTTTCGGGCCACCCTCTCTGCGGTTTGGATCGTTCTGAATGGAATCATGTTTTTTTCCGATCTTTCAAACGGATACTTTGTAAAAGAAACGTGGATCCTGCTTTCAATTTCTGTTGCAGTGCTTGCTGCCGCAGTGTTGCTGGGCAATCTGATCGCTAAAAAAATGAGCAGGAAAGGATTTTTGATCCTTTCCTACTGCTTGATGATCATCAGCGGAATATCGCTTCTGATAAAATGAATTAAAGCATATCGTTATATTGATAGCATCTTACGTAATCTACCTTGAATTCCGCCGGCCAGTTCTGATCGGGCGTCAGGCTGATTTTGCCTGTACCGTGCCTGTCTGAACTCTGCACGCCGTTGCTTCCGGCAAATTCTACAGAGAGCAACAGATATTCCGGATTCTGAGAAACGCCGCCGGTAGAAATGCGGCCGGTTTCCACGCCGTTAATATAAAAGATATACTCTTCAGGAGACCATTCAACGCCGTAGGTATTATACTGCGTGTAGGGGTCGTTTTCAATAAACACTCTGCCGATGGAATCGCCCTTTTCATCTTCGCCGTAGCCGTCGTAATGAATACCTGTGGAAATGCCGTCGTTGCCCCACCAGTGATCTTTATAATAAAAAGATTCAAATACGTCTACTTCGGTACCGTCTTTTCCGCTGCCGTCAACATTGAAAACACCCTCGTTCATCATCCAGAAAGCGCTCCATAAACCGGTGGCGGCGGGAAGAATACAGCGCACCTCATAATATCCGTAGCACTGCTCATATTTATCGCGCGTCGTTACGAGCCCGGTATACCAGCCGGGCTTGTATTCGTCAAAATGGATCTGCTCATGCCATTTATCATAATAGTAGTTTTCAAGGGGAGTATCCAGATATTCGGCACGGATCACCAGATTGCCTTCTTTTACGGAAACCATATCCTCATGCCAATAACCACCCTTGCGGGCTGTTACCCACCACTCATATCCCCATTTAGAGGAATCGAGGGCGTCTCCTTCAAATTCATCGCTCCAAACAAGTGTGAACTTGCTCATGTCTACTGTGTTGCCTTTTGGCGCTCTGCCGAGCCCTATGGAACCGGGTAAAGTAGCGCTGAATACCATAAGTAATGAAATAAGAACTTTGATCACTGCCTTGAACATGCCGGGATCCCTCCGTTATTCTTTATTTTGAAGAAACAGCTTCTTTTTCAGATTGATTCTCACGTTCGATCAGAGCGTTGATATCGTTCTTTCCTCTGTGTCGATATGGGAAAAAGCATAGAACTGCATATAAAATGAGTCCGCCGATAAAGTTCAGAACGATATCTCCCATTGTATCCATCAATGCAAAACGCATTTCATTCAGCATGGGGAACAGATGAAATATCTTGTTCGGATCTCCACCCACACTGTCTATTGCATTCTGATAATTCCAGTGTTGTGCATCACCGCCGAAAAACTGGTCGTAAGTAAACTCAAATAACTCCCATGCGCTGGAAAGGATAAAGCCGAAGCCAAGCGCGGTTAAGTTTGCTATCTGATGGGGGCAGGTCTTTTTTAATTTAAGCTGTGTTGCACACACATATTCATAACCGATGTAAACGGCCTCGGCAGTACCGAAGGCGTGTAATACTTTATCATACCCGGGAATCAGATAATAGAATTGCAGGTATGCGCCGCCGAATGAACCCAGGAAAAAGCCGAGGGCTGTAATATTCTGAAAATGCGGGGAGAAGAAACGAAAACGGCTTTTGGCAGGGAAGAACTGTATAATCTCATAGGCGAACATACCTACAAGGTTTGCGAGAATCTGAATCGGCGGGTTGCTGCCGGCATAATCAGCTGTAATGCCGATTGCATGCAAAAATTTACCGCCGCACAGCGTATCAATAAATGCGAATATCATAAGCGCGCGCAAAATCCACCAATAGATCAATTCGGTTTTTGATACAGATGAAATGATGTTTTTAATAAAATTTTTTACTTTCAATTCAACATCCCCCTTTATAATGCTAATACTAACATAAAATATATCATTTATTTTTCTGTTTTAGAAAATAGTTTTATATATAAAATTAACTTTAAATTTTTAAGAAATATTTAATAATATAAAATATAATTTTTTTTTGTGGATATATAGAAATGCTTGAAAAACCAACAGTTTTGTGTTATTATATAATTTGAATCTTATAATATGTTTCAAAAGGTAGGTTATTTATTATGACAAAAATTGACATTTTTTCCGGATTCTTAGGCGCCGGAAAAACAACCTTGATAAAAAAACTGATCAAGGACAGCTATCAGGGCGAAAAATTGGTTCTTATTGAAAATGAATTCGGTGAGATCGGTATTGACGGTGGATTCTTAAAAGACGCCGGTATCGAGATCACAGAAATGAATTCCGGTTGCATTTGCTGCAGTCTTGTCGGTGATTTCGGCGAAGCGCTAAAAAAAGTGCTCAGTGAATTCGCACCGGACCGCATCCTGATCGAGCCCTCCGGCGTCGGTAAGCTTTCCGACGTCATTAAAGCCGTACAGGGAATTGGCAGCGACGAAATTGTATTGAATGCTTTTACTACCGTAGTTGACGCTGGAAAATGCAAAATGTATATGAAGAATTTCGGTGAGTTCTTTAATGATCAGGTATCCCATGCAGGTACGATCATTATGAGCCATGCGGACGTTGTTCCGGAGGATAAATTGCTTACAGCCGTTTCACTTGTCAGAGAAAAGAATCCGGATGCCGTTATCGTAACGACTCCTATCGATCAGTTGGATGGCAAAACGCTTCTTGAAGCTGTTGAAAGAAAGGATACGCTTGCGATCGCGCTTGAAAACCTGATGGCCGAGCATGACGACGAGCATGAACATCACCATCATCACGACGACGAAGACGAGCATGAGCACCATCATCATCACGATGACGAAGACGAACCTGAGCATCATCATCACGATGACGATGACGAAGACGAAGACGAACATGAGCATCATGATCATGGCGAAGAATGCACATGCGGATGCCATGATCACGATCATCACCATCATCATCACCATGCGGATGAGGTGTTTGTAAGCTGGGGGATTGAAACCGCCAAAAAGTTTACCTCGGAAGGAATCGAAACTATTCTGGACGAGCTTTGCGACGAAACACGTTTTGGTTATGTTTTACGTGCCAAAGGTATTGTTGAAGGCGCAGACGGAACATGGATCCATTTCGATTATGTTCCCGGTGAAAATAATATCCGTACCGGCAGCGCCGGGCTGATCGGCCGCGTATGTGTTATCGGTTCCAAATTGAAGGAAGACGAGATCGCTGCAATATTTAACGCGTAAGGAGAGTTCTTTATGGAAATTCCGGTTTATTTGTTTACAGGTTTTCTTGAAAGCGGAAAAACAGTATTTATTCAGGATACGCTTGAAGATAAGCGCTTTAATCAGGGGGAGCGAACGCTTCTTCTGGTATGTGAAGAGGGCGAAATAGAATATGAACCTGTCAAGTTCGCCGGTAAAAACGTTTTTATTCGTACTTTGGAAGATGAAAGCGAGTTAAATGAAGCAAATCTCACGAAGCTGCAAAAAGAAACCAACTGCGAACGCGTAATGGTTGAATATAACGGCATGTGGTTGCTGCAGCATTTTTATGATGAAATGCCGGAAGGTTGGATTCCTTATCAGGACATGCTGTTTTTCGACGGCAGGAATTTTGCGAATTATAACGCGAACATGCGCAGTTTGGTTGTGGATAAGATCAAGGATTGTGACGTTTGCGTGTTCAATCGCCTTCCTGAAGGCTGCGATACAATGGAGCTCCACAAGGTTGTTCGGGGAATCTCACGCAGGACCGATATCCTTTATGAGTATGCCGGTGGAAGGCTTGTTCCTGATGAAATAGAAGATCCTCTGCCGTTTGACATCAATGCGCCTGTAATAGAGATCGAAGACAGGGATTTTGCCTTGTTCTACAGAGATCTTACAGAAGAAAAAGAAAAATATAAGGGTAAAAAGGTCAAGTTCAAAGCATTGGCCGCAGTTGACAGTAAATTCCCGGATAAGACCTGTGCGCTCGGCAGGCATATTATGACTTGCTGTGTAGAAGATATTCAGTATTGCGCTCTGGTTTCAAAATTGGCGGACGGGATTCAGGTTGAGAATTCTTATTGGTACAACGTTGAAGCTACCATTGATATCCGTTTTTCACGCCTTTACGGTAAAAAAGGCCCGATTTTCAATGTCACAGCCCTTTCACGTACCGATCCGCCTGAAGAACAGGTCGCAACGTTCTATTAATATCTGAAAGGAGCAATTAAATTGATACCGAGAAGTGAACATCCGAAACCGCAGTTTGAACGTCCTCGCTGGAAGAACCTGAACGGTGAATGGAAAGCGTGTATTGATAACGGCCGCAGCGGAGAGGCGAGAGAACTTTATAAGGATTTCGATTCATACGATAAAACAATCAACGTGCCGTTTTGCGTTCAAAGTGCGCTTTCCGGATTAGAGATCAAGGATTTTACTTACGGTGTTTGGTATGAACGTACCGTAGCGCTTTCTGAAGAAGATGTCCGTGGCAGAACCGTGCTTCATATCGGAGCCGCCGATTACCGTACAACCTTATTTGTCAATGGACAAAAAGTCGGCATTCATAAAGGCGGGTATGTTTCGTTTTCATTTGACGTCACATCGTTTGTGAAGGGCGGTGATAATCATATCGTAATCTTCTGTGAAGACGATGAGCGCAATCCATATATTCCTGTAGGCAAACAAAGCCGAGAATATTATTCTCATGGCTGTGATTACACCCGCACCACCGGCATTTGGCAGACGGTATGGCTTGAATTTACCCCTTATCGGTATGTAAAGGGTATGCGATTGGATCCTGACGCCTTCAGCTGCAGTGTAAATGTTACCATGGAGCTTGCCGGTACCGCGGATCTCTGTGTGAAAGCTTCGTATAACGGTACCTTAATGGCCGAAACAAAGCTTCCATCCGTAAACGGCGTCGTTCATTTTAATTTGCAGCTTGCGGAAAAACACTTGTGGGAAGTTGGCTGCGGGTGTCTTTATGATTTGGATATTTGCTTCGGAGACGATTGTGTAAAAAGCTATTTTGGATTGCGGAGCGTTTCAATTGACGGATATAAGTTCCTTTTGAACGGTAAATCTGTTTTTCAGAGGTTGGTATTGGATCAGGGCTTTTATCCTGACGGTATTTACACGGCGCCTACAGATGAAGCGCTGCATCAGGATATCGTGCTTTCTAAGAATCTTGGCTTTAACGGCGCAAGGCTTCATCAGAAAGTATTTGAAGAGAGATTCTTATACCATGCAGATAAAGAAGGATACCTTGTATGGGGCGAATATCCGAATTGGGGAATGGACCATACACGTCCTGAAAGTATTTACGGTATTCTGCCTGAATGGCTGGAGGAAATCAACAGAGATTATAATCATCCGAGTATCATCGGTTGGTGTCCATTCAACGAAACCTGGGATATAGACGGTAAAAAACAGTTTGATCCTCTGCTTTCCGCAATTTACAGAGCTACAAAAGCAGCAGATCCAACACGTCCCTGTATCGATACCAGCGGTAATTATCATGTTGAAACCGATATCTTTGACGTGCATGATTATGAGCAGAATCCCGAGATTTTACTTGAAACAATGCGCATGCTGAAAGAAGAAGATGTGCTCCGTAATCATTGCAACAACAAACAGACATATTCCTCGGGAATGCCTGTATTTATCAGTGAATACGGCGGTATAAAATGGAGCAGCGAAAGCGATTCCTCAACTTCATGGGGATACGGAAATACTCCGCAGAGTGAAGAAGCTTTTAAATCTCGCTATGAAGCGCTTACAAAAGCGATTCTTGCCAACCCCAAGGTTATGGGGTTCTGCTATACGCAGCTTACTGATATCGAGCAGGAGCAGAACGGATGCTATTATTATAATCGAACACCGAAATTTGACGCGGCGTTCTTCTATGGCGTTAATACCACGAAAGCCGCGATAGAAGAAGGAGAATAAATCAAAATGAGAAAAAAACAATTTAAAGCGGAATCCAAAAAGCTTTTGGATATGATGATCAACTCTATTTACACTCACAAAGAGATCTTTCTTCGAGAATTGATCTCCAATGCAAGCGATGCAGTGGATAAGCTCTATTTCCGTTCTCTTACGGATGATAACGTTAAACTGAACCGTGATGATTTTTATATCCGCATTACACCGGATAAGGAAAAAAGAACGCTTACCGTTTCCGATAATGGCATCGGTATGACGGCGGAAGAGCTTGAGAACAATCTCGGCGTGATTGCAAAGAGCGGATCTCAGAGCTTTAAAAACGAAACTTCCGACAGTGAAAACACCGACGTTGAAATCATAGGCCAATTCGGCGTTGGTTTTTATTCCGCTTTTATGGTAAGCAAAAAGGTCCAGGTGATCAGCCGCGCGTTCGGTTCCGAAGAAGCCAATTGCTGGGAGGCGGACGGCGTTGACGGCTATGTGATCTATCCTGCAGAAAAAGCGACTGTGGGCACGGATATCATTCTGTATATCAACGATAATACGGATGAGGTATCTTATGATGAATTCCTTGATACCTATCGCCTTACTTCTTTGGTCAAGAAATACTCAAACTATATACGTTATCCCATTAAAATGGAATGCGAAACCTCCCGTCCGGTGGAAGGTAAAGAAGGAGAGTACGAGACTGTAATCGAGGATAAAACGCTGAATTCCATGCTGCCTCTTTGGAAGAAGAATAAAAGTGAAATCACCGAAGAGGAATATGCGGCGTTTTATAAAGAGGTGTATTTTGACTATGATGCGCCGCTGCGAGTGATCCATTCCAAAACAGAGGGGCAGGCTACCTATAACGCCCTGATGTTTATTCCTTCGCACGCTCCTTTCAATTATTACACTAAAGAATATGAAAAGGGC
>CAMOVW010000135.1 GCA_946627725.1 uncultured Clostridia bacterium | reverse complement strand
CGTTCCGAAGGAACGGATTTCACTGCGAGGCTTCGCCTCGCAAAACTGCAATTTGTTCCTTCCTTTCAAAAAAAACCTTTTACAAACCTTATCCGGGGTAGTATAATATGCCGATATGCAAAGAAGGTGTTTTTTTGAATCGGGATCTTACCGTGGGCAAGCCGGAGCGGGTGCTGTGGCGCTTCTGTTTGCCGCTGTTCGGCAGCATTATTTTTCAGCAGCTTTACAATATTGCGGATTCCCTTGTGGCGGGCAAGTTTATCGGCGAAAACGCCCTTGCCGCCGTGGGCAACAGCTATGAGATCACGCTGATTTTTATCGCGTTCGCCTTTGGGTGCAATATGGGCTGCTCGGTGGTGGTTTCCTCCTTTTTCGGGGCGAAGGACCACGCGCGGCTGAAAACGGCGGTTTCCACGGCCATGATCTCCAGCGCGGCGATCTGCGCCGTACTGATGGCGGCAGGGCTGATCTTCGGGCGGGGGCTGCTGGCGCTGATCCGCACCCCGGCGCAGCTGATGGCGGATTCCGCCCTGTATCTTAAGATCTACGTGTGGGGGCTGCCCTTTGTTTTCTTTTACAATATCTCCACCGGCATATTCTCCGCCATGGGGGATTCCAGAACGCCCTTCTTCTTTCTGGCTGCCTCCTCTATCGCCAACATCGCCATGGACGTGCTGTTTGTAACCGTGCTGCACATGCAGGTGGCGGGGGTTGCGTGGGCAACGTTCCTATGCCAGGGGGTGAGCTGTGCGCTGGCGCTGGCGGCGGTATTTCTGCGGCTGCGGAAGCTGCCCGGGGACGGGAAGTTTTCTTATTTTAACGTATCCATCTTCAGGCGGCTGATGCGCATCGCCATACCCAGCATGCTGCAGCAGAGCTTTATCTCTGTGGGCAATATCGTGATACAGAGCGCCATCAACGGCTTCGGCGAGGCGGTGGTGGCGGGGTATGCCGCCGGGGTAAAGCTGAACAACCTTGTGATCACCTCGTTTACCACCCTGTGCAACGGTATTTCCAACTATACGGCGCAGAATCTGGGCGCGGGCAAAACGGAGCGCATACGGGGCGGGTTTTACGCCGGGGTAAAAATCGTATGGATGCTGAGCCTGCCGCTGACGCTTTTGTACTGCTTTGCAGGCGCGCCGCTGATCCGCTTCTTTATCAACGAACCCACCGCCACCGCCGTTGATACCGGCGTTACGTTTTTGCGGATCTTATCGCCGTTTTATTTCGTGATCTCCGCAAAGCTGGTAAGCGACGGCATACTGCGGGGCGCGGGCATGATGAAACGCTTTATGATCGCCACGTTTACAGACCTGATCCTGCGGGTGGCGCTGGCGCTGATCTTATCCAAAACAAGCCTCGGCGCCACCGGCATCTGGTGCGCCTGGCCCGTAGGCTGGTGCACCGCCACCGTGCTCAGCCTCTGGTTCTTCTTTTTCGAGAAGAAATTCCGGCGGGGGAGAACCGCCGGGTAATGATACTTTCTTTCCGCCGGGTTTTTCCTATTCCGCGCTGTCCGATTCGGCTTTCGGGGGATTTTGCAGGGATTCCGCCTTTTCTTTTGCGGCCTGCGCTTTTTCCAGTTCCTTTTGGGTGCGTTGGGCCTGTTCGTCTGCTTCCTTCTGCGCTTTTTCCGCGTCCCGCTGGGCCTTTTCTTTGATTCTTTCGGCCTCGCGGCGCTTTCGCTCCGCCCGTTCCAGCGCCTCGGCCTGTGCCTTCTCCGCCTTTTCGGCGGCTTCCCGGTTGATCTTTTCAATCTCGCGGGCGGCCTTTTCCTGCGCCGCAAGGGCCTCCTGCTCCGCCTTCAGCGAGGCCTCCAGCGCCTTCTTATTTGCTTTTTCTATGCTGGCGGCCCGCTCCTTTTCGGCTTTTTCGGCCCGCTCCTGCGCCCGTTCGGCGTCGCGGCGGGCTTTTTCCGCGTCCCGCTGCGCCCGCTCGGTTTCCCGCTTCGCCCGTTCGCGGCGGCGGCTCTCTTCAAATCTCGATTCTCTTGCGGTGCGCTCCACCTTGATCTCTTCGATCTCGGCCTCGCTTATGTTGCTGCTGCCCTTCCAGCTGAACATGATCTCAGGCTCTTCAAAAATGGAGTCCAGCTTTTTGATAAAGGGCACAATGTCCGCAAAATCCAGCGCCCGGTGGTCGAATACAATGGTAAAGGGCAGCACCTCGCGGATGGCGATCTCCTTTTCGTCGTTCTCGTTTACGATCACCACAGGCTTATCCTGCACCGCGCCCACGGCGATGGCCGTCACCTGGGGCGGTATGATCTCGATCAGGGCCGCCGCGCCGCGCTGCTCACGGTATACGGAGCCGATGTTTGAAACGGTGATGGTGCCCTGCTCGATGTCGTGCCGGGTCAGCCGGTCCGATTCCGGTATTTTGTTGTATTCCCGCTTCTCTCTGCCGCGCAGGGTCTTCACCTTGTGCTTGCCGGTTTTGGATCCGATCAGCCGGTTCAGCGTCTGCATCACCTTGCCCTGCCTGAGGCCCGTAAGGGTGTTATCCAGCGATACGTCAAACATCACCTCGTTCAGGTCGGTGTTCGCCATGCGGCGGTTCACGTCCTTCAGGTAAGCCACCATCTCGTCCAGATTCTTATTTTCAAAGTTGTGCAGGTTTATGGTCATCATCTCGCCGGTGGGCAGCACCATCGGCATTGAGATGTCGATATTGCGCAGGGTGTGTATCACGCCCCGCACGTATTTCCGGTCGAAATCGATATGGGCGTTCATCTCGGGGCAGGCCTTCAGCCCTTCCACGATCACTTTCAGCACAAGGGTGTTCACGGTCACCTTGTTTTCTTTTTCCACGCCCTCGTTCAGCCTGCGGTACTGCTCCATAAACTCGGTCACGTCCGGCTCGTAGGTATAGGTCACGTGCGGAATGTTCTGCCACGATTCCGTGGTCATATTTGCCACGATCTTTCGCTGGATGCCGAAATGCTCCGTTTTGATCACGCCGTCCTTTTTTGCCATGGTACGTCCCCCTTTTGGTTATTTTATCATCTCTTCAAATTCCGCTTCGTTTATAATGCGCACACCCAGCTCCGTCGCCTTTTTCAGCTTGCTGCCTGCCGCCTCGCCCGCCAGAACAATGCCGGTTTTCTTTGAAACGGAGCCGCTGGTTTTGCCGCCGTACCGCTCTATGATGGCGCTTGCCTCCTCCCGCGTAAAGCGCGAGAGGGTACCGGTGAGCACAAAGGTGACGCCGGCAAAGCGGTCGTCCGCCTTCTCTTCGGTGCTGTTCATGTTCAGGCCGTATTCCCGCAGCCGGGCGATCAGGGCGCGGCTCTCGGGCAGCGAGAAGTAATCCGCCGCGCTTTTGGCCATAATCTCTCCAAAGCCCTCGATTTGGGCGATCTCCTCCGGGGCGGCTTCCATCAGCGCGGGCAGGCTGCCGAAGTGCGAGGCCAGCAGCTTTGCCGCCTTCTGGCCGATGTGCTGTATCCCCAGCGCGAAGATCAGGCGGGATACGTCGTTTTGTTTTGAGTTCTGTATGGCGGCGATCAGGTTCTCCGCGCTCTTTTCCCCCATGCGGTCAAGGGAGGCCACGTCCTCCGCCTTCAGCAGGTAAATATCCGCCGCGTCGCGGATGCGGCCCTCCTTGATCAGCAGCTCGGCGATGCGTTCGCCCAGCCCTTCAATGTCCATTGCGTCCCGCGAGCAGAAGTGGATCACGTTGCGCAGCGCCTGGGCGGGGCAATCGGGGTTGTTGCACCTGAAAAACGCGCCGTCCGGGTCCCGGAACACCGGCGCCCCGCAGGAGGGGCATTGCTTCGGCAGCGTATACACGGGCCTGTCAGGGTCGTGCCGCTCCACCCGCAGCACCTCGGGTATAATGTCCCCCGCCTTGCGCACGCGTATGGCGTCGCCGATGGAAAGGCCCTTTTTATCGATAAAATCCTGATTGTGCAGCGTTGCGCGGGATACCATTGTGCCCGCCAGCAGCACCGGCTCGAACACGGCCGTGGGGGTGAGCACGCCGGTGCGCCCCACCGCCACCTCCACGTCCAGCAGGGTGGTCACCTTTTCCTCCGGCGGGTATTTGTAGGCGATGGCCCAGCGGGGGAATTTTGCCGTGGAGCCCAGCGCCCTGCGCTGCGAGAGATCGTTCACCTTGATCACCGCGCCGTCGATATCAAAAAACAGACTGTCGCGCAGGCTGCCGATGCGGGTCAGCTCCGCCTTTGCCTCTTCTATGGTATCGCAGGGGGTGTAAAAGGGCACGGTAACAAAGCCCAGGCTTTTCAGCAGATCCAGCGATTGCTTATGCCCGGTGATCTCGTCCCCCTCTATGCGCTGCACGTTGAACACAAAAATATCCAGCTTCCGTTCCGCGGTCACGGCGGCGTTCTTCTGCCGCAGGCTGCCCGCCGCGGCGTTGCGGGGATTCTTAAAGGGCGCTTCGCCCCGGTTTTCCTGCGCCGCCACGATCTCGTTGAACACGGCGCGCTTCATATACACCTCGCCCCGTACCTCAATAAAGGGCAGCGCCCGCTGCAGCTTCAGCGGAATGCTGCGCACGGTGCGCAGGTTTTCGGTGATATCCTCGCCCACGTCGCCGTCGCCCCGGGTGGAGCCCCGCACAAATACGCCGTTTTCGTATTCCAGCGAAACCGAAAGCCCGTCGATCTTCGGCTCCACCACGTAGGTGGCCTCCGGAAAGCGCTCCCGCACGCGGGCGTCGAAATCGTCGATCTCTTCAAAGCTGAAGGCGTCCTGCAGGCTCTCCATGCGCACTTCGTGCCGCACCTCGGTAAACAGGCTCTGGGCCTGCCCGCCCACGCGGGAGGTGGGGGAGTCCGCCCGCTTGAATTCCGGGTGCTGCTCCTCCAGCGTCCGCAGCTCCCGCTGCAGCATATCGTATTCGTAATCCGAAATATCGGAGGCGTTTTCCACATAATATTGGTAGCTGTGGTAATTCAGCTTATCGCAAAGCGCGTCCATGCGCTGTTTGATTTTTTCAAGTTCCGTCATGTTATTCTTCCTTTGGTCGTTTATTCCGAAAAATCGATGCGCACCCCAAGGGGCTCGCAGCGTATGGAGCTTATTTTCCCGTCCGGGGTAAAGCGGGCGGTCACCGGGCTGCCGCCGATTTCGGTTTCGGTGGCAAATCCCTCCGCCTCCCGTACAAAAGTCTGCTGCTCAAACACCGTTTTCCGCAGGGTTTCCGCCAGCACCCGCACCGGCGCGGCGGCGGGCAGATCGCGGGCTTCAACGGTATCCGTCGCCCCGGCGATATCCGCATGCCAGGTCTCCGTGCCGATCTGCAGCGTGAGATACGAGAGCGCCTGCGGGTGGGTGAAGGCAAGGCGGATATCCTCGTAAGCGTTGCATATCACGCTGCCCTCTATGGTGTGATCGCCGTGGTAAAGCGTAAAATCCAACGTAAAGCTGCGCTGCGGCGCAAACGCTGCGGGCAGAGTGCCGCACCCGGCAAAAAGCAGCAGTATAACGCAGATAAAGGTGATTTTTTTCATGGTTTCGGCCCCCTTCTGCTGTTAATTTATGCGGGGCCGTAAAAATCTATTCTGTTGACAAAAGCCGCGTCATAAAATAAAATAAGATTGAAATAACAGATCGGAGGATTTTACCATGAAAGTATTGATGATCAACGGCAGCCCCCGCCCCAACGGCTGCGTGGGCCGCGCCCTGAAAGAAATGGAGGCGGTTTTCGCCGCCGAGGGCATTGAAACCGTTACCCTTTGCGTCGGCAATAAAGACATGCGCGGCTGCCTTGCCTGCGGCAAATGCGGGGATCTCGGCAAATGTGTGTTCAACGATATCGTAAACGAAGCGGCGGCCGAATTTGAATCGGCGGACGGCCTTGTGCTGGGCTCGCCGGTGTATTACGCCCACGCCAACGGCGGGCTGCTGGCCTTCGCGGACCGGCTGTTTTACTCCACCCCCTTCAATAAAAGCATGAAGGTGGGCGCGGCCGTGGTGTCTTCCCGCCGGGCGGGTTCCACTTCCGCCTTTGACGATATCAACAAATATTTCACCATCGCCGGCATGCCCATCGCCTCCTCTTCTTATTGGAACGAGGTGCACGGCTTCTCCGCCGCCGACGTGGAGCGGGATCTTGAGGGGCTGCAAACCATGCGCAACCTGGCCCGCAATATGGCGTTTCTGATCAAATCCATCGCCCTCGGCAAAGAGGCCTACGGCCTGCCGGAGAAGGAGAGAGGGCAGTTTACCAGCTTTTTGCAGAATTAAAAATCATTGGCGATCACAAACAGGGCGTTGAAGTCTTTGCGTATCAGCTTATCGTTGGGGAAGAACAGATCTGCGGGTACGGTGCGCAGGGTGAAGTCCCCGTCGGTTTTTGTGTAAACCGCGCTGGAGCCGCCGCCGTCCAGATTAACGGCGCGTACCGCCCCCAGCTTTATCATGAACCGGCCCAGGTCCACCAGGCTCATCCCGTTGGAATGGGCGGGGATGCGGCCGTCCGCTTCCAGCAGCAGCACGGTTCCGTCGGCGGTCACGCCCGCGGCGGTGCGGGGATGCCGCACGTAAGAGAAGGGCTCCAGCGGCGCCCACTCAAACAGCCTGCCGTCCTTTACGATCAGCTGCATCCCGGCGGCGGCCTGCCATAGTTGCGCGGTCAGCTCCGGCTGCGCGTTCTGTTCTGCGATCACGGCTTTTCCGTCCTTTGTTACGCCGATATAGGGCCGCTCTCTGCGCTCGTTTGATATGAGCTTTCCGTTTTTCACGCACAGCCCGCTGGGGTGGTTATCCCCGAAAATGTCAAAGAAATCCGCGTTTACGCCCGCCAGCACGTTCTTGCCGTTGGCCTCCGCCGCGGCGGCCATATCCGGTATGGTGGCCTTCACCTTTCTCGCGGCGTAACCGTCGGCCGGGGTTCCCACGTACAGGGCGGTGCGCCGCAGGTCCGTTTTCAGCAGCGAAAGGATCACGGGCTTGCCCTCGTTATCTTTACAGGTGAATTTTGTGTAAGTGAGGCCCTCGTACAGGGTCTCTTTTTCTTCGGTTACCACGGTCACGCCGTGGTCGTATTCCGCCAGCAGCGCCTCCTCGTCCGCAAAATCCGGCGCGGGAAGCGTAAAAGCCTTTTTGTATTCCGCCTTGCCCCGCTTAAAGCGTTTAAAGAGCAGGGCGGCTTTTTCCCCCGGGCGGTAAGCCGCCTCCGGCAGATAAAACACGTGGGTCTTGCGGTCGTAGGGCTCCGCCAGATTGAAGGCGTCTTCATAGCGTTCGCCGCCGATTTGCAGCATAACGCCGTAGGCGGGCATCGAAACGCCCGCCACAAGTTTTATGGTATTCTCATTTGTACGTAAAAAAGTAAGAGAAGTAATTTTCATATAAAAATTTTAACATATACCGCTATGCAAATGCAATATAAAATCAAAATTTGTGCAAGCTGTCTAAAAAAGCCGGTTTTATTTTTCCGTTCCGCCGCCGGTTTTATTCTTGCAAACATTTTTATTTCCTTTATAATGTAAATTGAAATATTATTTTTCCGGAGGAAAAAGAAATGGATAAAAAACATCGCATCGGTATCATCGGCTGCGGCGGCATTGCCAACGGCAAACATATGCCCAACCTCGCCAAGCTCAAAAACGTGGAAATGGTCGCCTTCTGCGATATCGTTGAAGAGCTCGCAGTGGAAGCCGCAAAAAAATACGGTACCGGAGACGCTAAGGTTTATACCGATTATAAAGAGCTGCTCAAGGACGATACCATCGATATCGTTCACGTTTGCACCCCCAACCGCTCTCACTCCTTCATCACGGTGGACGCCCTCGACGCGGGCAAGCACGTAATGTGCGAAAAGCCCATGGCCAAAACCTATGCGGACGCCGTTAAAATGCTTGAGGCCGCAAAACGCAGCGGCAAGAAGCTGACCATCGGCTATCAGAACCGCCAGAACAACGAGAACCAGTACGCCCACGCCGCAGCCGCGGCCGGCGAGTTCGGCGAGATCTATTACGGCAAGGCCCTTGCCATCCGCCGCCGCGCGGTGCCCACCTGGGGCGTGTTCCTCAACGAATACGAGCAGGGCGGCGGTCCGCTGATCGATATCGGCACCCACGCGCTGGATCTCACCCTGTGGATCATGAACAACTACGAACCCAGAATGGTGGTGGGCAACACCTTCCGCAAGCTGGCGGATCAGAAGCACGCCGCCAACGCCTGGGGCGATTGGGATCCCGAAAAGTTCACGGTGGAAGATTCCGCCTTCGGCTATATCGTAATGAAAAACGGCGCCGTGATCACGCTGGAATCCAGCTGGGCGCTCAACTTCCGCGTGCCGCGCGAGGCTGCCTATATGCTCAGCGGTACGCTGGGCGGCGTGGATAACGTAGACGGGCTCAAGATCAACACCGTAAAGCACGGCCGTCAGGTGGTGGAAGACGTCAACCTCGAGGCCGGCGGCGTTGCGTTCTACGACGGCAATTCCGCTTCCGCCTCCGCCGTGGATATGGCCCAGTGGATCAACGCCATCGATACGGATACCGATCCCTGCGTGCTGCCGGAGCAGGCCCTGTGCGTCACCCGCATTCTCGAGGCCATCTACACCTCCGCCAAAACCGGCGAACCGGTCTTCTTTGATTGATCTCCCTTTCTCTGCAACCCCTTACCATGCGCTGTGCCGGGCGTACAGCGCATTTTTTTCAATAACAGAGCACAGGCCGTAACGTCCGGCAAAATTGCAGTTTGGCGCGCATTCAGGTAGGCAGACATGGGGACGGCTTCTATG
>CAMOVW010000134.1 GCA_946627725.1 uncultured Clostridia bacterium | reverse complement strand
CTTCGCAGCTTCTGCGTTTCAGCGAAAACAACGTGCAGGGCGTTCTGCCGGAGGTCACGCTTTCCCCCGAGCTTGTAAAAGCAAACCGTTTCTCCGGCGAGGATGAGATCTGCGAGAAGCTGCTCGCGCTCAGCGCCGCGCCCGTTACCCGCGCCTGCGGCGTATATATCGACGGCGAATTCCTCTGCCTTGTAAAAAACGAATCCGAAGCCCGCGCGGTGTTTGACGAGGTCCTCGGCCGGCTTTCCGGCAATGCGGACGGCGTAAGCTCTTTTGTGGAGCAGATCTCGTTCCGTCAGGGTACGTATCCGGATGATCCCGCCCTGTTTGCAGACGCCGCCGCGCTGCGGCGGAAGCTGCTGCCGGAGAAGGCGGACCGGTATTATACCGTGCCTGCCGAAACCTCCGCCGCCGCCGTGGCCGAAACCAACGGTATCACGTTTACGGAGCTCAGCGCCTATAATCCGCAGCTGGAGCTGGAGGCGGATACCCTTCTTCCCGCGGATACCTCTCTGCGCGTATGGCGCGCGCCCGCGCCGCTCACCGTAAAAACCGTGGCGGCGGAAGTGGTGGAAGAGGTAAAGGATTTCCAGACCGTGGAAGTCAAATCCGATTCCCTTTACGTGGGCACCACCCGCGTTGTGGTTGAGGGCCAGACCGGCTACGATCAGATCACGAATCTGGTCACCTATGTAGGCGGCGAAAAGGTGTTCTCCCGCGAGATCTCCCGTATCAACGTAAAGGAGCCCGTAGCGCAGACGATGCAGGTGGGCACCCGGGCGCTGGATTCCTCTTACGTTGTGGCAAAATCCTTCGGCGGCCTGCTGCTCTGGCCCGTGCCGGATGCTGACCGCATCAATTCCGATTACGCCTGGCGCTGGGGCAAGTTGCACGCGGCGCTGGATATTGGTTCCTCTGTGGGCACAAGCCTCGGCAAAACCGTGGTAGCGGCCGCCAGCGGCACCGTGGTGATCTCAGGCGTGCATTCCAGCTACGGTTATTATGTAAAAATCGATCACGGCGGCGGCATGGAAACGCTGTATGCCCACTGCCTTGAAAATTCCCTGATGGTTGACGTCGGCGATCAGGTGGTCGCCGGGCAGCCCATTTCTCGGGTAGGGCAGACCGGTTACGCCACCGGCCCGCATCTGCATTTTGAGGTTATCGTCAACGGCTCCCGTGTGGATCCCAAGCCTTACCTCGGCCTTTCGTAAGCGGCGTAAAAAGGAGATTTAGATATGTCCGATTATTCTGATTATTCCGATTATTACGATCTGCAATCGCCGGAACCGGAAGAAGAAGCGCCCGAAGAGGCGCAGGATGCCCCGGCGAAAAAAGAAAAGAAAAAATACAGCGCGGCCAATATTTTGATCGGCGTTCTTGCGGTGCTTCTTGCGGGGTTCGGCGCGTATCAGCTGGTGCGCATGGGGCTGGATCTGATACAATCGAAAAAAAAGGAAGCCGAGGCGGCCCAAACCGCGAATTATTACAGTTACGTGATTCCCGTGGCGGCCATCGATATGATCCCGTTTGAGGATGTGGCAACTGCGGATATGTCCGAAATGGTGGAGCTCTCGGTTTGGGCGGTGCTCAATTCCGGGCTGGATTCCACCCAGTATCAGTACGACGCCGATCATCTCCTTCTTCCCGAAGCGCAGGTGGCCTCCGCGTTTGTTCATTTCTTCGGGGCGGAGCGAAGCGTTACCCATGCCACCGTGGCCGGATACGGGTACGAATTTACGTATGACGCCGCCGCGCATGTGTATAAGATCCCGCTTACCACGATCACGCCGGTGTACGCCCCCGTGATCACCGAAACCGAAACCAAAGGCGATTCCGTCGTGCTTACGGTGGGATATCTCAACAGCGGTCTTTACGCGCAGGACGCGCGTACCGGCGCCCTGATCGCACCGGAACCGGACCGCTACGTTAAGGTGACGCTGCGCACCGCCTCCACCGGTACCTATATCAGCGCGCTGCGCGCTCTCGGCCTGCCCGAAACCGCGATGCCGTCGCCCACAACGGCGCCTGCGTCCACCGAACCCGCCGACGGTACGACGGGCGAAGACGCCTCCGGCGAAACGGATGAGAACGCTTCCGGCGATACGTCCGAAACCGGAGAATCCGCCGAAGCAACCGAAGAGGGCGCTTCCGAAGCAGAGAAGGAAACCGATGCGGAAGAATAGTTCTTTTTGCATCCCTTCGCCGAAAAAACGGCGGTATCAAAAAATTTCTATTGACAATACCGGTGCTTTTCATTTATGATATAGATGTAGTTTTATGTGTATGCCGGAGGTATGCTATGAAAAAATTCAAAATCTTCTCTGTTGCGGTATGCTTGCTGCTGGTTCTCGCTCTGTGCTCCTGCGGCGCAATTACCGTTACAATTCCCTATGAAAAGGTAGCCGGTCTTTTCGGCGGCGGTTCCGCCGGAAACGACGCGCAGCCTGCCGGATCCGATCAGACGGCGTCTCAGCCCGCGCCCATTGAAACGCTGCCGTCGGCAACCACCCTTCCCGCTCCGCAGGAGAGCACCACCGCCTCTGCAGGTACGCAAACCACCACGGCTCCCGCAGGTGAAACCACCACGGCCGCGCCGGCGTCCACCACTGCCGCCGCTTCCGGTATGCCCGGCACAAAAGAAGAGATCATCAATTATTACGTTACCGCCTATAACAAGATCGCTTCCGAAAGCAAGAGCGTGGTGCGCACTTACGATTACACGTCTCAGTATAACAATATCCTTGAGATCAACAATAATTCCACCCTTGAAAAACTGGCCCAGACGCTGATGAACCAGTTCATGAAAGAAGACACCTCCGAAAAGCCCGGCGACGCTTCTTCTCTGCCGCCTGTGGGGCTTACCAGCCTTTCCATTTCTCCCTCACAGATCAGTAAAGCCACCTGTGAAGATAAGGGCGATCATTACGAAGTAAAGCTCTATTCCACCGGTACCGACGATAATTGGGAAGTGGATCCGCAGCCCGGTCAGGGCAGCGCGGGTGTGATCGGGCCTCTGCTCCGCAGCGAGGACGTATCCGGCGCAGCCGGCAGCCTGATCAAGTTCGAGGGGCTTCATTCCTGGGTCGGCGCGGCATGCGTTACCGCCCAGATCGATAAGGCCAGCGGCCATATCACGGAATTTGATTTTCTTACCCCCAGCGTGCTGCATTTTGACCAGGTTACCGCCGCCGTTGTTGTAAAGGTTTCCAACTGCAACATCGGTCTGCTGTTCCATCAGCAGTGGAAGGTTACCTATTGATTTGTAATAAACCGATTCTGCCGTTCCGTTTCCCGGAGCGGCGGTTTTTTTTGACCTTCACGGTTTTTATGCAGCAAAAAATAAAATTGCGGCTTGGCGCGCTGCAGGTCTTTTTCGGTCGGCGTCGCCCCGGGCAGCCGTTCACCGACCGTCGGCTTCTGTAAATACAATCATAGTCTTCATTTTCGCCATATTTCCGCCACAATTTCGTTTGTTGTTGCAAATCGGAAACGTATTGTGATATAATGAAAAAAAAGACTTTCGGGAGGATCAAAATGAAAAAGGTAATTTCCGTTTTCCTGTCCCTCGTTATGCTGGTCGGCTGCTTATCCGTGATGGGCGCCGGCGTCGTGAACGCCGCGGATTACGTGGCGTATCCCACGGTGTACATCAACGGCGGCCGCGGTTCGCTCTATAAAGCAGACGGCACGAAGATCGCGCCCGTGGAAACCCCCGAGGGTTTTCTTGCCGACGCGGTGAAGGATTGCATCGGCGACCTTGCCAAGGCCGTGGTCACCGGCAGCGAAGCGGATATGCAGGCCTATAAAGAGAAGCTGGTTTCCTGGATCGCTCCTCTGTACGACGATATCCGCCTTGATAACAACGGCGAACCCACCGAACCTGTCATTGTCGGCGCCGGCAGCTCCGGGTATTTTACGATTCCGGATACGCTTCCCAACCGGATCTCCGGCGGGGAATATCCGCTGCGTGCGTATGATTTTTATTACGACTGGCGCCTCGATCCTTACGAGACTGCCGCCGAACTGAACGATTACATCGGCAAGATCATGGCGGCCACCGGCCGCGATAAGGTCAATCTCGTGGGCCGCTGCGAGGGCGGCTGCCCGCTGATGGCCTATCTGGACGCATACGGCCATGCGCACGTGAACAAGATCATGTTCTATAACACGGCTTCCAACGGGTACTTGCTGCCCACGCAGCTGTGCTCGGGCAAGGTGGAGTTCCGTTCGGCGGATGTCCGCGCCTGGCTCAACAACAACGTGCATTTTTCCATTGATTCGCTTGAGATCGGCGAAGATATCGTAAACATGCTGTTCGGCATGCTCAACCTCTCCGCGGCAACGCCGCAGATCGATCTGGTCGGCTCCGCGCTGGACGGCGTTTATACCCGCGTTTTGCGCGAGGTGATCCCGGATGTGTTCATGGCTTCCTACGGCACCTTCCCCGCCGTTTGGGCAATGGTCGCGTCGGCTGATTTTGACGACGCCCTTGCCTATATGTTCAAAGGCAAAGAAGCGCAGTACGCCGGCCTGATTGAGAAGATCTCCGCTTACCACCAAAACGTGCAGCTGAGAACCGAAGAGATATTGAAGGAATGCGAAGCGGACGGCGTTCAGATCGGCGCGATCGCAAAATACGGCTATCCCGCCATCCCGCTTTCCGCCGAAGCCGAAGAGCTTTCCGACGGCGAGGCGCTTGTAAAATACCTTTCCTTCGGCGCCACCTGCGCCACCTATGCGGGCACGCTGAGCGACGCGTATATCGCTTCTCGCGATGCCGGGTACATCTCCGTGGATAAGAAGATCGACGCCTCCACCTGTCTGTTCCCCGAAACCACATGGTTCATCGGCGGCGTTGACCACCAGTCTACCCCGTGGGAGATGAACGACATCTGCCAGAGATTCTTTACCTCCCGTTCGCCGATGACCGTGCGCACGGACGCAAAGTATCCGCAGTTCCTGGTTGGCAGGGGCGATGAGACCCCCGTTGTGCCGCTCACAGAAGATAACAAAGATATGTCTGTGGTGGGGCTGGAACAGGAAGCGGAAGCGCCCGGCGCTGTGGCAAGCTTCGACCAGTTCATGAGCGGTCTGCTCACAATCCTGCTCCGCCTTGTTGAGCGTGTAAGGGCTTTCATCGAAGGCATCGTTGCGCACGCAAACGGAAGAGCGTGAGCTTTCCGCGGCAACCGTTTGGATTCAAAAGGGGTGTGGTTATGAAAAAAGTATTATCTGTATTTCTTGTGCTTCTGCTGATGTTCCTTGTGTGTGCGCCGGCTTTTGCCGCGGAAGGGGCAGGCGGCGCGGTGAACGCGCCTACCGTTTATGTGGTGGGCGGCAACGCCAACGTGATCAACGGCGAAGGGGAGCAGGTGCTTCCCATCGACGCGCCCGAAGGCTATCTGGGCGAGGCCGTTGCGGATTGTGTGCCCGACCTTGCGAAAGCGCTTTTGCTGCGTACGGATGAGGCGAAGGCTGCCTATAAAGAAAAGCTTATTTCCTGGATGGCCCCGATTTACGAAAAGGTTCTGATGGATGATAACGGCGATCCCATCGGGGAGTATATTCCTCTTACGGACGGATATCAGCCTTTTGTGATCCCCGAAATCGCGCCGAACCGCATTTCCGGCGGCGTCTATCCACTGCGTGCGTATGATTTTTATTATGACTGGCGCCTCGATCCCTTTGTGAACGCCGCGCGGTTAGACGCTTACATCGCCGCGATCCTGCGCGGCACCGGCGCAGAACGGGTGAATCTTGTGGGGCGCTGTGAAGGCGCTACCGTTGTAATGGCCTATCTTGCCGCTCACGGGCATGATCGGGTAAATAAGATTTTTTTCAATACCTCCGCGGCAAAGGGCTATCTGCTTACCAATTCCATTTTCAGCGGTGAGATGTCCTTTTCCTCCAAAGAGATCAACGCCTTTCTGAACAATAACCCCAATTTCTCGCTGGATACGCTGGATACCTCCGCCATTCCCGCCGGAGAAGAACTGATCGGCATGCTCGCCTCCATGCTGGAAGCCGCTTCCAAAACGCCGCATCTGGATATCCCCGCGCGGCTGCTCACACGGCTCTATGAAAACTTGATCCGCGATATGATACCGGATGTGCTTCTGCACTCCTACGCCACCTTCCCCGCAATGTGGGCTATGGTGGATAACGAGCATTTCGACGCCGCCGTGGCCTACGTTTTTGCAGGGAAAGAGGCGCAGTACGCCGGCCTGATCGAGCGCATCACAAAGTATCATGAAGAGGTATCTCTGAAAGCGGACGAGATCCTTGCCTCCTGCATGATCGACGGCGTTGCCGTGGGCGGCCTTACCAAGTACGGCTATCCCGCGATTCCGCTGTATGAGGATTCCGATATGCTTTCCGACGGGCACGCCCTGGTTTCTCACGTTTCCTTCGGCGCCACCGCATCAAAGCACGACGGTACGCTGGATGACAAATATATCAACCGCCGCGCTGCCGAGGGATTCGGCAAATATATCTCTCCCGATAAAAAGATCGATGCCTCCACCTGCCTGTTCCCCGATACCATGTGGTTTGTGGGCAATCTGGAGCACCAGAGATTTCCGTGGATGATCGACGACCTCACCCAGCGTTTCTTTACAGCGGCCAACGTTACCGTGGATACCTATGCCGCTTATCCGCAGTTTATGCTGTTCAACGAAAGTGCCTACACCTTTGTGCCGCTTACGGAAGAAAACGCTGCGCAATCCGTCGTCGGTACGGAAGAGGGCCCCTCCTTCTCCGAATCCATGGAGAATTTCGCAACCTCCTTCGGCAATATCCTGATCCGGCTGATCAATTTTGTAAGGTCTGTCATCGAGGGTATCGTGGCGCACGCCAAAGGGACGGCCTGATCCGGCCCGCCGGGTGTGATGATTTCCGACACGAGTTGTTTTTGTCTTTACATTTTATTAACATTTACAAGGCAAATGTTTCATAATGGTAGTGTACAATGAAAAAGAATAAATTTAATGGAAAAAGGAGCTTGTGCATGAAAAACAAAGCAAAAAGAATCCTTGCGCTTCTTATGGCGCTCACGCTGCTTGTACCTGTCGGTATGCTTGCCGCAAACGCGGATGTTTCCGATATCACCTCCATCCCCACGGTTTACGTGGTCGGGCAGGGCACGTCGATCTATAACGCAGATGGTGAAGTGATTGCCCCCGTCAATGAGCCGGAAGGATATCTCTCCGATGCGCTCGACGCCTGCCTGAAGCCCTTTGTTCGCTCTCTGGTGGCAGGGAACGAAACGGATATCGCCGCGTATCAGGATCTGCTTTACAGCTGGCTTGCTCCCCTTTACGACGACGCCAGAATGGATAATAACGGCGATCCCGCCGAAGGCGATTACGTGGGTTCTTATCCGGGCGAACAGATGGCCGCAAGCCTGCGCAACAACAAAACCGGCAGCGGGTACAAAATGCGCGCTTATAATTTTTTGTACGATTGGCGTGTGGATCCCGTCTCCAATGCGGCAGTGCTGCATCAGTACATTGAAAACGTAAAACGCTCCACCGGTTTTTCAAAAGTGAATCTTGTAGGCCGCTGCGAGGGTTCCACCATCGTAATGGCGTATCTTGCCGAATACGGCCACGACAGCGTTCAGAATCTGTATTTCCTGATGCCCGCGTATAACGGCCTTCTGCTGATCAGCCAGCTGTTCTCCAACCATGTAAAGCTGGATTCCTATGCGGCCAGCACCTGGATGCAGGCCCCCGATGGCGCCGGGCTCGATAACTTCCCCGAGGGCGAGCTGATCGAATTCTTTACCTCCATCGTGGATATGGCCGCCGCAACCTATGGCGTGGACGTTGTAAACGCAGTTGTTATGCCCATGTACCAGAAGATGATCGAGGGCGTCCTGCCACGCATACTGCTCTCTTCCTACGCCACCATGCCCGGTATGTGGGCCATGGTATCGGACCGTGATTTCGACGATGCGATCAAATTTGTGTTCAACGGCTGCGAGGATGAATATGCCGCGCTGATCTCCCGCGTGAAGTATTACCGCGAAAACGTGAAGTATAAAACCGAAGAGATTTTGCAGGCCTGCCTTGACGACGGTATCCGTATCGCCAACGTTACCAAATACGGTTATCCCTCCGCCCCCCTGTTTGAAGAGAGCCGCATGCTTTCCGACGGCGGCAGCACGGTTTACGACGTTTCCTTCGGCGCCACCGCGGCAGATACCGGCAAAACGCTGACCGAGAAGTATATCAGCGACCGCACCGCAGAGGGCAAGGGCAAGTATATCTCCCCCGATAAGCTGATCGATGCTTCTACCGGCTTTTTGCCCGATACCACCTGGTATTTCGGCAACCTGCCCCATCCCGAAACCCCCGATTGGGTCGATTCCTTTATGGGCATGTTCTTTAACGAGGATATCACCGTGGATTCCTACGCTCAGTATCCCCAGTTTTTGGTGTACGAAGGCCCCAAGGATAATTACAACAACGGCAGAATGGTTCCTCTTACCGTAGATAATTCCGACAGCTCCCTCGGCTTTGATCCCGAGCCCGATTTCGGCAGCGGCTTCTCAAAATTCTTCTCTATGGTGCAAACCTTCCTCGCCCGTATTATCAATTGGGTGCGCAGCTTTATCGACGGTATCATCAATCACGCCAAAGGCTGATTCTTCAAAACAAAAAACAGGACCGTATTCCCTAATGGAGTGCGGTCCTTTTGCTGTCGGTGTAATGTGTAAATTATAATTTATCGCGCTGTTTGCGCGATAAACGCCGTTTGCCGTTTGCCGTTCGCCGTTTGCCGTTTGCCGTTTGCCGTTCGCAAGATATCTGAGCGTTTGCAATGCGGTGGGGACGCCGAA
>CAMOVW010000133.1 GCA_946627725.1 uncultured Clostridia bacterium | reverse complement strand
AGCTGTGCGAAGCACAATTTAGCTGTCGCGCCTGCGGCGCGACAAACTGCAATTTGCATCTTAACCAAAAACATGCTATGATATAAATAAATAACGCCCGGGAGGAATCTGCCATGAGAATTGCGCTTTGTGACGACGAGCAGCGCGAAAACGAGCATCTGCGCGCGCTGATCAGCGAATATGCGTTCCGCAAGGATTACGATATGGAATGCGAGCTGTTTACCGACGGCCGCGCATTGCTGGAGCGGGATCGGTTCGACCTGTATTTTCTTGATTTCTGTATGGACGAAATGAACGGCATCGAGGTGGCGCAGGGGCTGAAAGAGAAATTCAGCAACGCTGTCACTGTTTGCTTCCTCACCAATTACGAGGCTGCCGCCGCGGAGAGCATCAACCACCGCATCCATGCGGACGGTTTTCTGAAAAAGCCGGTGGATCCCGCCCTGCTGGAAGAAAAGCTGGATCAGTTTTACCGCATGAGCTTTTTCAACCGCTTCGAGCTGCGGCAGGGGAAGCGCTTCCGCACGTTTTACGCGCAGGATATCCTTTATGTGGAGGCAAAAGGCAAGCAGGTGGATCTGCACCTGTTCGACCGGGTTGAAAACTTCAACTACCTGATGCGGGATCTGGAAGGGATCCTGCCCGAAGGCCTCTTTTTCCGCATACAGAGATCGTATCTGATCAACATGCAGTATGTGGATTCTTACGACGCCAAAAGCGTGACCCTGAAAAACGGCGAAACGCTGCCGCTGAAAAGCAAGAACTTTCAGGCGGCCTACCATAACTTTATGTTTTTGCTCAATCGCTGAAGGGGGCTTTGATGATGTATGCCATCGCAAACGTGATCCGCGCCCTGCCGGCGCTGTATGCCGTGATCAGCGTGCTGGATTCCGCCGTGCATATCACCGGCTGCGCCATGGTGAGCGTGCTGCTGTTCCGGCTTACCCGCAGAAAAGCGCCGGGCTGGTATATCTGCGCCGCCGGGCTGTGCCTTGCGGTGAACGTGGCAGAGGTTTTTCTTATGGGGCGCGTACACGAGTTCGGCGAGCTTGTATACAGCGTGATCACCATGCTGCTGCCTTACGCCTGCATGCTGCTGATCTTTCCGCCCGGGGGGGTATGGAAGGCGCTGCTCTGCACGCTGGGCTACACCTTTGTGGAAGCGCTGCGTTTTCTGATTTTGCTGTTTTTCAAATTCGACAACAACAACCGCAACAACGCCCTTGAACTGCTGGTGGAATTTTTGGTGGACGTGGCCTGCTTTTTGCTCATATTTGCGCTGCTCACCCGCCGCGCCCGCAAAAACAGAGGGGAGCTGCAGCTTACCCGCAGCGCCGCGCTGCTGTTTGTGCTGATTGTGGCGAGCGTTACCGTATTCGTCACCTCCATTATGCTGCTCAGCCCCGAGTTCTCTTCTCAACGGCAGACGGAATTCGCCTTTATCCTGCTCAACATCCCGGTGCTCACCGCCACCGTAAGCTACGCGCTGGTCAGTTTTTTCCGTATGCGAAACCAGAGCGAAACCTACCGTGAACAGCTGAACATGCAGATCCGCCAATACGAATGGATGGAGCAGATGAACGAGGACCTGCGTATGTTCCGCCACGATTTTCCGAAAAAAATGCGGCCCCTGATCGCCTATCTTGAGGAGGACCGGCCCAACGAAGCCAAAGAGATGGCGGAGCAGTTCATGGGATTTGTGGCCGAAACGGGCAAAACCTTCCGCACCGGCAATTACCGTCTGGATACGGTGCTGAACTGCCAGCAGCAGATCGCGAAGAAGGACGGTATCGAGATCCGCGTGCCCTTCGGCGCCACCTTCCCCAAAGAGGGGATCTCGCCGGACGATATCTATACCATCTTTCCCAATGCGCTGGATAACGCCATAGAGGCCTGCCGCAACGTAGAGGGCGAACGGGTGATCGATTTCACCAGCCGCGTGGCGGGAAATGCGGTGTATATCACGATCGCCAACCCCTATACGGGGGAGCTGAAGCAGCGGGGCGGCGCGCCCGTTACCGGCAAGACGGATAAAAAGAACCACGGCTACGGCTTCCGCAGCATCAAAAAAGCCGCCGCAAATTACGGCAAAGACAACGTCTCCTTCACCGCCGAGAACGGTGTGTTTGAGCTGCGGATCTTTCTGATGATTCCGGAATAAATTAAACTTGCTATTATGTTAATAACAGCGTATAATAAAAGAGGCGAAGCAGATTCCGGCGTTTAACAAATCTTTATATAAAGGAGAACTGTAATAATGAGTACAAGAGATAAAGTATTACATGCCATAGGGTTGCTCTCGGATGAACAAATAGAGGGGTTATACGCGTTTCTGAACGGTTTTTATCCGGATGAGATAACAAATGCCGATACGCTTGCTGCATTTGCCGAAGTCGAAGAAATGAAAAAACATCCGGACGATTATAAGGGTTACACGGATCTGGATACGCTTTTTAAGGATCTCAGCGCATGAAGTATACTGTTAAATTTTCATCGCAATTCAAAAAAGACTACAAAAAAGCCGAAAAACAACACCGGAATCTGGAGCTTCTTCAAAATGTGATCGGTCTTTTGGCAAACGGTGATCCTCTGCCTGAAAGATATCGTGATCATGCGTTAACCGGAAACTATCGAGGAAAACGGGAATGTCACATTGAGCCGGATTGGCTTTTGATATACGAAATCGTTGATAACGATTTACTTTTATTGTTAGTTCGTTCCGGTTCGCACAGCGATCTCTTCTGAAACAATCGAATTCATTCCCTTAAAACGATCATTCACTCCCTTTTTACTGCAAAAAGGGAGTTTTGTGTTAGTATGGAACTGCCAAAACAAATAAAGAAAGGTGACGGTTTATGAAAAATCTTCGGCGGATCCTGAGCGTATTTCTTGCGGCGGCGCTGCTGTTTGCGGGCGCTGCGGTCTGCTTTGCGCCTCTCACCTCGCTGGCGGCGGGGGATGAGCTTGCGGGCAGCGACTTCTATATGAAACTGATGTATCCCGATATGCAGGCCTTCCAGAGCAGCAAATATCTGAACTGGAGCGGTTCCACCGGCCTGAACGGCTATCCGAACCTGTATAATGTTTACATGGCCCAAAACGAAAAAGAGGGCTATCAGGTGTATTTTTATGAGGAGAACGAGGCCGGCCGTACCCTGCGGCTGGAGATCGATCCTTACGTCAACGACGCCGGCGATACGCTGGAAGCGAACGTTTACACCGAGCGGTTCTTTACCGTAGCCAACGTGATCGACCGCCCCACCGCGGAGGCGCTGATCCCCTATAACGGCGAAGCGGTTGCAACCGAATACCAAAAATGCTCGGTGTTTTACGTGGAGCTGCGCGCGGCGGCGGAACAGACCGCAGGCGTATACAACTCTCACCTCCGCCTTGTAAACGGCGAAAACGAAACCGTACAGGAAGCGGATATCAGCGCCACGGTATGGAACTTTGCGCTGCCCGAGGGCCATTACGGCACCATGGTGGCGGGGCTTTACAACTCCATTTCCGGCTACGGCGGCACACAGGGCTTTCTGGCAAAGAGCGGCATTCGTTTCAACGGAAATGAACCCGTGGAAGAGGATAAGGCGGAAGCCGAACGCATTCTGGAAGGCTGGCAGGAATTTCTGCTGGACCACGGCGTTTCCACCTATGAGATCCCCCGATGGCTGATCGATACCGATGAAAAGGCCGCCGCACTCACCATGGCGGATCCCCGCCGCAAGGTGGTGGGCATGCCGCTGCTGCGCTCCGGCTACAGCCTGACCGCCGCCGGAAGAGCGAAGGTACAGCAGTATAAAGACCTGATCTATGATACCGATTACCTGCGCAACAAAGTGTTCTTCTACCCGGCGGACGAGGTGAACTGGGCAAACGACGAGGCAGCCGCAAACGTTGTGAACTATACAAACAGCATAAAGGCGCTGTGGCCCGATTACCACGCCGTGATTCCGATCAACTCCACCGCAAACTACGAATACATGAGCGCCAAGCTGAAAGAGATCGCCGATATCTTCTGCCCGAACCAGTATATGGTGGCAGGCAACCAGACGGTTTACGACGATTTCGTTTCCGGCGAATGGAACCGCACGTGGCGTTACCTGTGCCAGGATCACACCGGCTGCGTGGCGATGATCCGCTGGGGCAAAACCCCCATGGGCACCTATACCCGCGCCCCCTTCTGGCAGGCGGAAGTGATGGATTCCGAAGGTCTGCTGAACTGGAACGTCGGCTACGTGCCGAAAATCAACGGCGAATACTATGATATCTGGGCAACCGAAAGGATCTACCCCAGCGCCGGGTCCGCCAACGTGAACGGCGAGGGCATCTTCGTGTACGAGAGCGCTTCTCTGGGTCTGGACCCCGCCACCCCCATTGCCGGACTGCGTCTGAAACACATCTCCAACGCGCTTGACGATTACGATTATCTGGAACTGGCCAAAGAGGCCTTCGGTACCGACGCGGATTCCCCCTATACCCAGGCGCTGAACAAGGTGTTCCGTTACTACTCCTCCAAGGGCAGCAAATACATCTTCTCCAGCGAAACCAGCAAATGGCCCGACGGCGGCGCTTACGAATGGATCGGCCACGACGATACCGCCTTTGTGCAGGCCCGCATCCTTCTCGGCGAAGCTCTGAACGAGGCCTATCTGAACGGTGAAGCCGGCCACAACTACGGCGACTGGCAGACCGTAGTTTCCCCGGATGAGACCCACAACGGCCTTGCGGTACGCACCTGCACCGTCTGCGGCGCCGAAGAGAGCAAAGCCGTGTATCTCTGCGACGACGGCAGCCACGATTACGCCGTTTATACCTGCATCGATGAAAACGGGCACAGCGTAAGATGCAGCATCTGCGGCAAGAGCGAAAGCGAACCCCATGCCCCTGTTGAAACCAATGGCAAAGCGCCCACCTGCACCGAAGACGGCTATACCGCCGGTACCGTATGTGAAAAATGCGGCGCGGTACTGCAGGGCGCCGAGACGCTGCCCGCCGCCCACAAGTTCGGCGAATGGATCGCGCAGACCGCCCCCACCTGCAAAGACGCCGGCGAAAAGGGCCACTACACCTGCAGCGTGTGCAAAAAGAACTTTGACGCAAACGGAAACGCGATCGCCGATCTCACCGTACCGGCCGATAAAACCCACCATACCGGCAAGCTTACCGTAGAAAACAAAACGGCGCCCGGCTGCACAACGCCCGGCTACACCGGCGATACCGTTTGCACCCTCTGTGGCGATACCGTAAGCAAAGGCGCGGCGGTGGATCCCACCGGGCACAGATGGAACAGCGGTACGGTGACCCAAAACCCGACCTGCACCGAACCCGGAACGGTGACCTTCACCTGCGCCGCGTGCGGTGAAACGAAGAACGAATCCACCCCGGCGCTGGGGCATACCTCCCCCAACGGCGAAGGCAAATGCGACCGCTGCGGCGCGCAGCTGACAAGCGCCTGCAAATACTGCGGTAAGGTACACACAGGCTTTATGGGCAAGATCACAGCGTTCTTCCATAACATTCTGTATTTCTTCAAAAACCTGTTCCGTTAACGTACGGAGCGCCTCTTTCAACCGCGCGCCGGTTTTCTCACCGGCGCACGGGGCTTTTCGTTTTCCGACAGAAAAAAACAAGCTGACGCCCGGCATAAAATTGTGAAATATACACATTATTTTCTGTTTTTTTTGCATTTTTCTATTTACTGTTGCTTTTATGTGTGCTATAATAAACTGAATCTCAGTTCAGAGAAAGGATATATCCGCTATGACAGAAGAAAAATACGTAAACAATAAAGCGATCACATCCGCGAAGCAGGAATTTACGACCGTGCAGATCGACAAACGAATTCTTCCGGTCGATGAAGACGGGATCAACGACGGCGGCGGGATCATCGGTTTTTTGCTGAAGCTTATTGAGATTTTAACGCGATTCTGATTCCAATCGCACAAAACCGGCCTTCGGGTCGGTTTTTTCTTTGGGGAAAAGCCGTATTATAATAACTTCGTTGACAATTCAAAAAAATATTTTTATAATAAAAAAGCAACAAACACAAAAGGGAGAGAGAAACGATGACTGCATGGTTACAGAAGCTGATCGCTATGATCTTATCATTAACGTCGCTGTTTACGGCGGCGTTCAACATCCAATGGAAAGACAGCATGGACGGGCATGAATTTCCGCTGATCTCCGCCGAAGAGAAGGCGGAGGGCGACATCCGCGTTATGTCCTTCAACGTGCGGTGCGAAGACAACAACGGCGAGCCCCGCATCACCCGCAAAAACCTTGGGGTGAAGGAGATACTGAACGTAAAGCCCGATTCTCTCGGCGTGCAGGAGGCGACGCCGGAATGGATGAGCTACCTGAAAACCGCCCTGCCGGAATACGGCTGCGTGGGCGTGGCGCGGGATAACGGCAGCAGCCTGTTCCCCATCGGCGAGAGCACCGCCATATTTTATCTGAAAGAAAAGCTCATGCTGCTGGACCACGGCGATTTCTGGCTTTCCGAAACGCCGGAGGAGCCTTCCATCTACCCCGGCGCGGGCTGCAACCGCATCTGCACCTGGGCGCTGTTTCAGCACAAAGAAACAAACGTACAGTATCTGCACGTAAACACCCACCTGGATAACGCCTCTTTTGAGGCGCGCACGTTCGCCGCAAATCAGATCTGCAATTGGCTCAAAGCCAACTACCGGTATATCCCTGTGCTGTTCACCGCGGATCTCAACACCGGCGAGTCCGGCGACGCCTACCGCATCATGACCGAAAACCTGACCGATACCCGTTATACCGCCGCGGACTCCGTAGGCTACGGCACCTTCCACGATTGCGAACCCGAATCCGCCGAGAACTGGATCCTTGACTACATCCTCTGCTCCCCCACGGTAACCGTCAACGTGTTCCGCACCGTTACGGACGGCATCGAGGGCAGATTTGTATCAGACCACTTCCCGATCTACGCGGACGTGACCGTTCCGATGGCGGATACGATGGCAGGGCATGATTTTCCGCTGATCGAACCGGTGCCGAAGGCCGCAGGGGACGTGCGCATCATGTCTTACAACATCCGCTGCGGCGACATGAAAGGTGTGGAGGTGGCCCGGCGCAAGGACATCGGCGCAAGGCAGATCACAGAGATTATGCCGGATTCCGTGGGCATTCAGGAATGCACCGGCGAATGGATGGCTGCGCTGAAAGAACAGCTCCCTTTCTACGATTGGGTAGGGCTGGAGCGTGAGGAAGGCAAACCCGCCGACGCAGGCGGCGAATCCTGCCCCATCTTTTACCTGAAAGCCAAATACACACTGTTGGATCACGGCGATTTCTGGCTCTCCGCCACCCCCGACGTGCCCAGCCTCGGCGAGGGCGCATCCTGCAAGCGGATCTGCACCTGGGCAAAGCTGCAGAACAAACGCACCGGCGAAGTCTATGTACACGTAAATACCCATTTTGACCATATCTCCGAAGCAGCCCGCGCCTTCAGCGCAGAACAGGTAACGGCCTTTATCCGCGATAACTTTGCGGATCTGCCGGTGGTGTTCACCGCGGATATGAACGCGCCGCAAACGGAAACCGCCTACGCCGCCATGACCGCCCTGCTGACGGACGCCCGCCTTACCGCGGCGGACGCGGTATCTTACGGCACCTACCACGGCGGCAACCCCGAAACCCATGCGGACGACATCATTGATTACGTGCTGTGCTCCGAAAATATCACCGTAAACGTCTACCGCACCGTTACCGCCGGCCTCGAAGGCAGATTCGTTTCCGACCACTTCCCGATCTACGCGGATATCAGGCTGTAAGACGCGGAATGACGCAGGAAGAGATTGCAGTTTAGCGAGCAATTCGGAATGCTGAATTCGGAATTTTTGTATGGGGCAGCGCCCTATACCCTATGTAAAGAACCTGCCGCTGCGCGTCGGAACCCTGTTATTCGCTTCGCTCATAAGAATGCGGCGAAGCCGCCGCCGATCATTCCGCATTTGAGCGCAGCGATAAATTCCCTTCCGCCAAATTTCTCTTGCGTACCGCTGTGGGGGCGTTGTATAATAGGAACACAAACCACAGCAAAAAGGAGACCCCGCAAAGCAATGATCTATGTAACATCCGATTGGCACGGCTGCGACCTGAAAACGGTGAAGGCCCTGTTCAAAAAAGCAAATTTCAAAGAGAGCGACTTCTGTTTTGTGCTCGGCAACGTGATCGATAAGGGCGAACACGGCGTGGCGCTGCTGGAATGGCTGATGGAGCAGTACAATATCGAGCTGATCCTCGGCGCGCACGAGCAGCTGATGCTGACGAACGAAGACCTGTTTGAGGAAGACGCCTCTCCTGATCTCTCCCCCGCCCGCAGAGCGCTGCTGGCAAAATGGACGCAGCTGGGCGCCCTGCCCACCGTAACCGCGCTGAAGGAAAAAAAGGCGGAGGAACGGGAATATATCTTTGAGTTTCTGCACGACGCGCCGCTGTTTGAAACGGTAAACGTAAAGGGGCGCGATTATATCCTGACCCACAGCGGTCTGGGCGGCTTCAGCGTAACAAAAAAACTGGGGGACTACGCCCCCGAAGAACTGCTCTGGAACACGCCGAAGCTGACGGACCGGTATTTTTCCGGCGTGACCGCCGTATTCGGCCACACCCCCACCGCCGATTTCGGAAAAGAATACGCCGGTAAGATCCTGAAAACCGATACCTGGATCGACGTATGCGCCGGCGCGCCCGCCCTGCTGCGGCTGGACGACGGAAAAGAATTTTACGGCGTTTGAGTTGCCCCGCAGAACCGAGCCGACCCGCCTGAAGGCGGGTCGAATTTTTTATGGTTCTTCACGTATTTTCGTGTAATAATACAAATTGCAGTTTGGCGCTGTGTTGCAACGGTAGGGC
>CAMOVW010000132.1 GCA_946627725.1 uncultured Clostridia bacterium | reverse complement strand
CGGAAGCTGTGATTCTTGCGAACGGCGAACGGCAAACGGCGAACGGCGGTCGCGCATGCGGCGCGATAAACTGCAATTCGGTTTTTTTCACGTAAACCTGTGAAGCGCTTTATTCTTTCCCTTTCAGGCTTGCGTCGCTTGCAGCCAGCGCGGCGGCCACCACCTGGTCCATATCGAAATACCGGTATTCCGCCAATCTGCCGCCGAAGATCACGCGGGGTTCCTTTACCGCAAGGGCGGCGTAGCGGGCGTAGATCTCCGTGTTGCGATCGTCGTTTACGGGGTAGTAGGGTTCCATGCCCTCTTTCCACGCGGCGGGGTATTCCCGGGTGATCACGGTGGAGGGCTGCGTGCCGAAGGCGAAGTGCTTGTGCTCTATAATGCGGGTGAAGGGCGTTTCCCGATCCGTATAATTCACCACCGCCGCCCCCTGGAACCGGGCGACGTTTTTCAACACCTCGGTTTCAAACCGCAGGCTGCGGTACTCCAGCGCCCCGAAACGGTGATCGTAAAAGGAATCCAGCGTGCCGGTATATACCACGGTATGTGCCATGGCGTTCCATTTTTCTCTGTTCCGGTTGTAGTCTTCGTTCAGAATCACGTCCGCGCCCTGCAGAAGGCGGTCGATCAGCGCGTTGTAGCCCCCTTCGGGTATGCCCTGATAGGGGTCGTTGAAATAATTGTTGTCGTAGGTGAAGCGCACCGGCAGGCGCTTGATGATAAAGGGCGGCAGGGCGGCGCAGGGGCGGCCCCACTGCTTTTCGGTGTAGCCCTTTACAAGCTTCTCGTAGATATCCGTACCCACCAGCCGTATGGCCTGTTCTTCCAGGTTCTTCGGTTCGCCGGTAACGGCGGCGCATTGCCGCGCGATCACGGCGCGGGCTTCCTCCGGGGTGGTTACGCCCCACATCTCGTGAAAGGTGTTCATGTTAAAGGGCAGATGATATACTTCGCCCTTGTAATTGGCGAGGGGCGTATTGATAAAACCGTTGAACCGTACAAAGCGGTTTACGTAGTCCCACACTTCTTTCATGCGGGTATGAAAAATATGCGCGCCGTGCAAATGCACGGTAACGCCCTCGATCTCGGCGCAGGATACGTTGCCGCCGACGTGGCCGCGGCGCTCCAGCACCAGAACGCTTTTGCCCCTGTCCATTGCCTGCCGTGCGAAAACGCTGCCGTAAAGGCCGCTTCCCACGATCAGATAATCGTATTGCTTCATGCCAGATTCTCTCCGTTTTGCCCCAGCAGCGCCTTCGCCATGCTTACGATCTGCAAATAGGTCTGCGGCCGGTCAAACTGCGCTTCGGCGATGCGCCGGGCGTTCAAGCCCATGGCCGCCGCTTTTTCGGGGGATCGGTATATGTTTTCGATGGCGTCCGCCAGCGCGCGGGCGTCGCCGGGCGCAACGTTTACGCCGAAGCCGTCCGCCGTCACTTTGTTTTTGAATTCCGGGTTCAGTCCGGTGTTGATCATCGGCTTCCCTGCGGCGAGGTAATCCCCGATTTTTGAAACGATGCTCTGGCTGGCCTTCGCCACCAGCGAATTTACCGTGATATCGGAGGCCTTCAGATAAGCCGCCATCCGCTCATAGGGCAGATACCCCGGGAAGCGCACCCCGGCCGCGGTATTCTGCGCCAGCGCTTTCAGCCGATCTTCGTCCGGCCCGCCGCCCAGCAGCATTACTTTGATATCGCTCCGCCCCCGGGCCTGCAGCAGCCCCGCCGCTTCGATCAGGGTGCCGATATCGTAGCTTGTGCCCAGCGTGCCGGCATAGGTGACCCAGAATTCGCCGGCTGGCTTGATCACGTCCGCCACGTTGGCGGCTGCGCCCGCGTCAAACCGGGCAAGGTCCGTGCCCACGTAAACGGTTTTGCTGCGGGGCGCGTGAACGCCGTATTTCAGCGGTTCATCCCGGTATTCGTCGGAGGAGCCCACGATGCCGTCCGCAAGACGGTAGGCTTTTTTTGCGTTCACCGTAAAATACGAAAAGAGAATATCGCTCACAACGGGGATATCCAGCACCATGCGCATGGCCTCGGGCCAGAGATCTTCCACGTCCACAATAAAGGGCAGCCCCCGCTTTTTGGCGTAGGCGCCCGCCACGGCGCACAGGTGGTTATCCGGGATCAGCGCGTAGATCAGATCGTACTCGTTCGCCTCCAGATGCCGCCGCACGTTGTTTGCCAGCATACGGTAGCTGAGAATGCGCCGGGGATCGATATTCTTTGCGTAGGGGAGTTCGTGAATAAATGTGATACCGAAGCCGGATTCCGCCTGCAGCCGTTCCATATCCTCTTTGGTGCGGGGGCGTTTTTCCCAATGCTGGAAATCGGCGGTGATCAGCTCCGTTTGAAAACCGCTGCGCGCAAACAGCCCCGCAAGATAGTGCAGCCTTGAAAGCCCCTTTTCCCCGGGCATTGCCACGTCGTTTGCCACGATCGCGATCCTGTTCATCCGGCTTCATCTCCTTTTTTTTATCGGTTTATTTTACCAAATAAAGGCGCGTATGTCAACGCGTGTGTCAACATTGTAAAAATTTGGCTTCGCTACTTGATATTTTGCCGCATATACGATATTATATATGTATCTGTATAAATTTTGTTTAAAAAGGGAGCATTGTTATGGTAAACAAGATTATGTCTGTGATCCTCTCTCTGCTGATTTTCGTGCAGACCCTTCTGCCGTCCGCTGTGGGCGCAAAGCCTGATACCCCGGATGAAGCCGAGCTTACAAGCGTTGCCGATTACATCAACTACGTTCAGGAGAACGGTATGCCCGCCATGGATACGGGCACCTTCCTGAATTGGCTCAAGCCTCTTGCGCTGATCCACCGCATCATGCACGGCAAGGTGTTCTCGGAATCGGAAGAGGCCGCCGTGAATGTGGAGCTGGATGAAAACGTATCCAAAATGACCGATTACCTTGCCGAGAATACCGGCCTTGATATCAACGATTTTCTGAACGTGATGCCCAATTTTGGCACGCCCATGGGCGAGATGCTCACAAACACCCTGCAGATCGATACCGCCGCGCTGCGCGAGAAGATCTACGCCGTGGGCGATAAGGCGAGGGAAGAGGGCTATACCAGCCTTGCCACCATGATCTACGTGTTCGCCATGTTCTTTACCGTGGCCGAGAGCGTAAAGGTCTACGGCGTGCCCCGCGAAGAGAACCCGGATGAGATGACCGTGCTGCTGGACGTGACCTACCGGGACGGCAAAACCGAGACCGTGGACCCCGATATCGTGATCAATACCGTTACCGGCCACGCCTATAACGTAAACGGCACCGGCCTTTCGGGCAGCGGCTTTGAGATGGATATTTACGATCTCACCCTTTACACCATCGTAAAGAGCTGGCAGCGCAAGTTCGGCTTTACGCTGGGGTACGATCTGTTCTCCAACGTGAACCCCATTTTCAATTACATTACCCGCCGCTTCAAGTTCAACTATGCCGATAAGGAATGGATGATCCAGGTGTGGAAGGGCAATTACGCGCTGATCACCAACGGCGGCGAGATCGGCGTTTACAACCGCGCGCCCGGCAGCCAGGGTACCTTCTACAACAGCGCCGCGGACGAGGATATGCTGCCGTTTTCGCTGCAGGTATACCACGGAAACGATCTGCTGGTATCCCGCGGGCCGGAAACCACCTGGTGGCTTACCGCCTTTAAGCTGAGCCGCACCATCTATCTGCCCCAGACCCTGACCATGAAATTCAGCGTTACGCTGAAGGACGCGGAAATGCTTGCCGCCTTCACCGCCGCCATCGACGCGGATCCGGCCCACGACGTGACCTATACCGTGAACGGCCTTACAGTGAACGGAACGTGGTAAAAAAGAATACGATCGCAAAAAGAGCGGGCTTTCGGGCCCGCTCTGATTATATTAAAAATCGTATACGTTCGAGTAATCCGTTCTTGCCGCGCCGGGTTTGTATTCGTCCAGCGTAACGGTAAACACCATGCTTGTGCCGCTGCGGTTGACGCGCACGGTAACGCTGTCGCCCGCGGTTTTGCCGCTGAGGGCAGAGCCCATGTCGTTTGCGCTGTAGATCACGGTGTCGTCTATGGCGGTGATCACGTCGGCGGTCTGAATGCCGGCGATATCCGCGGCGCTGCCTTCGCCCAGCGCTACCACATAGCATCCTATGGAAATATTGTACCGCGCGGCCATTGCGCTGGATACGGTTTGTACCGATACGCCCAGCACGGGTTTGCCGGTCACGTAGCCGGTGCGTATGATGTCGTCGATCATACCGTTTACGTCGTCGATGGGAATACAGAACCCAAGGCCCTCAATGGATGAAGAGGCGTATTTCGCGCTGGCGATGCCCACCACTTCGCCGTTCATGTTGTATACCGGGCCGCCGGAGTTGCCTTCGTTGATGGCGGCGTTGGTCTGAAACATATTGATGGTGGCGCCGGTGTCGCCGGTGATCATACGGTTCAGATAGCTCACTACGCCGTCCGTAAAGGTGTAAGAGAGGTTGCCGAGGGGGTTGCCGATCACAAGAATATCGTCGCCCACGCGCAGATCAGAGGATCTGCCGAGTTTGGATGGGGTAAAACTGCCGTCTATTTTCAATACCGCAATATCGTTGGCCTCTTCATAGCCCCGTACCGTGGCGGCGTAGGCGCTGCCGTCGTAGGTGGATACGGTGATTTCGGTTGCGCCTTCAATTACGTGATAATTTGTTACCACGTAACCGTCCGCCGTGATAAAGAAGCCGGACCCGCTTGAGGTGACGGTTTGGGTGGTGTATCTGCCGAAAAACGTGGCTACCTGCCGTTCGCTTACCGCCCGGATGCCCACTACGCTGTTTACGGCTTCCGCATAGATATCGCCCTTTGATTTTGTTGCGGCTGCGGGCACGGACGCGGTGGTCTCCTGCGGCCGGTTTTCGCTTGCCGCGGGGGCGGTTGTGGTCTGCTGCGGCTGCGTTGAAGGCTCTGTTGCGGCGGTTTGATCGGAAGGCGTTTCCGTTGACGGCACGGTGATCTCATGCACGTTCCCTTCCGTGATCTCGGTGGGGTCGTTTTGGCTTTTTACGCGCCCCGTGGGGAAAAAGCTCATCACCGCAAACGCGCCGCCCGCGCCCGCAATAAAGCTGAGCAGGAAGCAGAGTACCACCATCACCACGCCGAAGGACGTAAGCTGCTGCTTTACGGTTTTTTCTTTCTTTTTCTTTTCTTTTGCTGCGTGAGCCTGCGGCGGTACGTTGTACCGGGGCGGAGCCGTATGCAGCGGCTGTTCGCCGCGGTTCAAATTCGGCGCAGGCTGTTTATCGGTTTCCTGCGCGGGGCCGAAGTACGGCGTCGGTTCATCCGCTGCGGGCCGCGGCGCTGCAGGCGGATCGCTGAATTGATTCGATCTGCAGGCTCCGGCTTCGGGAATCTCCGTTTGCGGCGGCTGCGGGTTATTTTGGATTTCAGGCGGCTGTGCGCCGAAATAATCGTTTGTATCCATGGCAATTTCCCTTTTATTCGTTTATAGTAATTATACGCGGCGGTTCTTTAAATAATCTTATACATCAGGGAAGCGTTTTCCTTTGTGGCGTATTCCTGTACGCTCAGCACCTGCGCCTTCTGTACGTTGGCGCCCCTCTGGATCGTGATCACGTCGCCCACCTTTACTTCGTAAGAGGCGCGGGCAACCTTGCCGTTTACCTCCACGTGCTTGGCGTCGCAAAGCTCGTTTGCCACGGTGCGGCGCTTTTCAAGCCGCGATACCTTCAGAAATTTATCAAGTCGCATACTGTTTCTCCGTTTTTGTAAAATATGATAATAATATTATTATACAGCAGTTGAAAAAATTTGCAAGGTCTGCTAAAATAATATTTATCATGGAATAAAAGGATTTTTATACAATGAAATTGAGATCGCTTTACGAAAAAATATACGAGCGGGTGTTTTCCGTCCCGTTCTTCAAAAAAATATTGGAAAAGCTGCCGTTTCTCGAAAAGGTTCTGGCATGGGAGATCGTATCTTATCTTGTTTTCGGCGTGCTCACCACGGTGGTGAACTTTGTTACGCTTTGGCTTGTGAATCTTCCTGTACCGAACGCGGAAAGCAAGGTGCTGTTTCAGATGGGCGCGATCCCGTTTAAATGGGTCTACGTTTCCAATGCCGTGGCATGGATCGTGGCGGTTGTGTTTTCGTATGTCACCAACAAGCTGTTTGTGTTTGAAAGCCGCGCGACCGACAGCAAAACGGTATTGCGGGAGCTGGCGGGTTTTTTCGGCTCGCGTATCATCTCATTCCTGGTTTTTGAAGAGCTCGCTTTTGGCCTGCTTATGAAACTGTTCGGTATGTGGAGCGGCAACGAAAAGCTGGTTATGTGGGTTGCCAAGCTCGCGGTAGCGGTGTTTGTTGTTGCGTTCAATTACGTGGCCAGCAAGCTGGTGATTTTCCGTAAAAAGAAAACCGCGGAGGAAAAAGAAGAATGATTCGTATTGCGGTCTGCGACGACGAAAAAGAGATCCGCGCCTATCTCACCCGGCAGATCAACGATATTCTCGCCGCGGAAGATATCGACGGCACGGTGGAATGCTTTTCGGACGGGCTTCCCCTGGCGGAGGCCTATGAAGCGCGCCGCGCGGATTTCGACCTGATACTGCTTGATATCACCATGAAAAACTGCGACGGGCTCACGGCGGCAAAGCGCATAAGGGAATTTGACCGGGACGTGATGATCGTGTTCGTTACCGCCTCGGCAGAATACGTGTTTTCCGGCTACGAGGTGCGGGCCTTCCGCTACCTGCTGAAGCCCGAATTGGTAAACGGCTTTGCAGGGGTGTTCCGCGAGTGCCTGCGGGAGCTCACCAAATCCAACGAGGTGCACTACAGCTTCCAGACCGGCAACCAGACCGTAAGCCTGCCGGTGAAGGATATCCTTTATTTTGAGAGCGACCGCCGCAAGATCACCGTGCGCCTTGCGGGGGGCAGGGAATACTCTTTTTACGAAAAGCTGGATACCGTTGAGCAGGCGCTGAAAAAGCAGGATTTTGTGCGGTGCCACCAGAGCTTTCTGATCAACGCAAAAAAAATCGCCAGCCTTGGCGCGGGCGCGGCGGAGCTGGAGGGCGGCGAACGGATCCCGGTGAGCAAGCACCGGGCCAAAGAAACCAACGACGCTTTTCTGTGGGCAATGAGGTAACGGCTGTGGATATCATTTTTACGGACTATCAGAATCTGCTGTTCCACACCGCCCGCATTTTTTCGTCGGTGTTTGAGATCGTGCTCGCCTATATCCTTGTGAGCAATTTTTATACCTACCGCTTTGCAAAAAGGCGGTTTGATTTTTTGCCCTTCGTGGCGCTGGCGGGGGTAATGATCCTGCTGCAGGAGCGCGAACTGCTCACCCCGGTGTGGAAATACGCCGTGGAATTTGCCGTGCTGGTGGCGGCGCTGTTCGCTTTGTACACGGACCGGGTAAAGCGAAAACTGCTGGGCGGCATGATCTTTGCGGTGCTTGTTGCCGCGAGCGAGATCGCCGCGTCGCTTCTGTTTTCCATGGCTACCCGGCGTTTCGATCTTTCGGGGGACGGGGGCGATCTGCTGCTGGCCCGCAGCGGCGTGGCAAACCTGATCATGATATTGCTTGCGGCGCTGATCAGCGTGCTTTCCAAGCATTACCGCCGGGCCGATACCTCTCTTGTGCTGTGGATCGTGTTGCTGAGCGTGCCCGTGATCACCATGCTCACCTTTTCCATTTATCAGTATTATATCGAAAACTACCCTGAAAACCGCCGGATCTGGTTAAACATCTATCTCTCATGCCTGGGTCTGGTTTTTGTGAACGTGCTGGTGTTCGTATTGTTCGCGCGCCTGCAGAAGCAGCTCGACTTAAAGCGCGAAAAGGACATGCTGGCGTCCCAGCTCAGCTTGCAGAGCGATTCCATCAACCGTATGGAAACGCTATACAACCGCACCCGCGCCTTCCGCCACGATATCAAAAACCATATTCTGGTGATGAATATGCTGGCGGAGCAGGAGAATTACGGAGAGCTTAAGAATTACCTGCGTGATCTGAGCGGCGTGATCGATGAATCGGATTATGTGCGCATCAGCGGCGTTTCCGCGGTGGACGCCATCCTGAACGAAAAAATGTATGAGGCGCAGGCCATGGATATCACCACCGGGTTTGACGTGGTGAATCTGGATAAGAACAATATCGCCCCGCTGGATCTGTGCATCATCCTTTCAAACGCTTTGGATAACGCCATCGAGGCCAACGGGCATATCGAAGAAAAGAGCGCCCGCTTTATCCGGCTGAAGGTGCACGGCAACAACGCCTTCAGCGTGATCAGCGTATCAAACCCGGTGGCGGGAACCCCGAAGACCCGGCCGGACGGCACCTTTATTACCGGCAAGGCGGATAAGGACGCCCACGGCTTCGGGCTGAAATCCATAGAAAATACCGCCCGCAAATATAACGGCGAAATGCTCGCTAAGGTTGAGGACGGCATATTTACCCTTGTGGTCCGGCTCAATTGCGCGCCGGATAAAAACGAGCCGGCTTTCGGGGGAACGGGAAGATGAATATCTCTCGCAATTACGCTTTTGATTCCCCGATCAGTTCCCTCACCGCCTGCGCGGCGATGATCAGCCCCGCGGCGGGGGGAACAAAGGCGGTGGAGCCCGGTGTGCTGCGGCGGCCGGTCTCTTCTTTTTCCGTTACGTCGCCGGTTTTCGGCGAAATGGGCTCTTCTTTGGAATACAGTACCTTCAGGTGCTTTATGCCCCGCTTGCGGCATTCGTACCGCATCACCCGCGCCAGCGGGCACACCGAGGTTTTGTAGATATCGGTTATCTCCAGCCGGGTGGGGTCCACCTTGTTGCCGGTGCCCATGCTGCTGATCAGCGGCGTGCCGGCGGCTTCGCATCTTTCGGCAAGGCAAAGCTTTGCCGCCACGGTATCGATGGC
>CAMOVW010000131.1 GCA_946627725.1 uncultured Clostridia bacterium | reverse complement strand
CAAACGGCTAAACACAACTATAACACATGTGCGGAATCAGTACGAAGAGCTCCTTCGTTCGCATGCTGAACAAAGCATGTGTTCCACTTTTTCGGAATCGCAAGTTAATCCGAATACCGGAAAATACTTTCAAACACGTTTTTAATGGAGGAAAAAATGAATTTTTTTGATTCTTTTCAATTTTTGAATAAACATCCGATTTTTTCGGATGCTTTCTCTTATTGTCTTGACGTCAGCGTCGTAAAAGTCGATCCCGATACAGATCGTATCGAAGATGAAGAAAAAAGGAACACGAAAGTGCAGATATGGCTTGAGTGTGGCCCGGCGGAATTTGATGAAAACTGTAACGTACACCCGATGCATGACATCTCATTGGATTGTGGCGGAGACACTTTCGAAGAGGCCGTCGTAGAACTTGCTGAACGGGTCAAATTAAAGTACGGTGGACCGGACACACCGATCTATACGGCGCTGATGAAGGAACTTAGTTGCCGAAAACCAGTTAAACCAAAGCGTACTGTTTTTGAAAACGAATTGTATACTTTTGACGACGATGATGAATTCCCGTTTGGAGAGCATCACAATACCGGTTTTCCGTTTGATGACGATGATCCGGAAGACAATTTGAATAGTTTGATCTGAGGTAGAACCTGAGATAGAACGATCATCCCCCGCCTTGAACATGCTTTTGCAGGTAGGCGGGGTAATATGCGTGAAAAATTGCCGACGACTTTTGCAGCTCTCATATTTTTTTTCGACACCCTATCACAATTGATGGGGTGTTTTTTATTGCAGTGAAATCAATTATTTTCCTTTCGTTTATTCTCTGCTGAGTTCGATAACTATTTTGTCTTTGCGTTTTGCCAGACATTTGAATTTGTAAGCTCCGCCAAAGGTTCTGTTAACGTAAGTAACAACTACCTCGCTGTGATCTATCATCCATCTATTCCTAAAATCAATTGCGAATTTAGGGGGCGTGGTTTCAATACCTTCCGGGAGTATTGTTTTGCAGTCCTCAAAAAAAGGGGCTTTTCTTTTGGGTAAATAAGGAAGAACAACGATGAATTCGATCCCGTGAGAATTTTCAAAAGCTTTGAGCAAATCAATTGCAAATAGGTCAAATTTTCCTTGATTGCCTACGTAAAACCTGCTTACCCCCTGATTTTCAATAAGGTCAAGCAGTGCATTTCGCAGAATAAGTTTAATGTCTGCCGGTGCGTCTCTGTGGCCGAAGAAGGTGCAGGTCATTTTCTGTGTCCTCCATTTTGCAACTCCTGTATCGCTCAATTATTTATATTATATGTCGTAATGTTTCCAAAAGTCAACAATGCGCGATTAAAAAATGGTTCTAATGTCAATATAATGAAACAGAACGACATATGGAAGAAGCGTGGAGCATGAAAAGTACTGATCCTTCACTTGTTTTGATTGGGAAAAGAATATACCAGCGCCGAAAAAATCTCGGTCTGACACAAGAGCAGTTGGCGGAGGCTGCAGATCTTACGCCTCAATTCATCAGCTTTGCTGAATCAGGTAAACGCGCAATGAGAATTGACAATATTGTTAAACTGGCGAAGGCGTTGCAGGTAAGTACCGACTTTCTCTTGACAGGTGAACGTATTGATCGCGATAAGCTTTATTTTTCCGAGAAGCTACAAGACCTCAATGACGAACAACTTGCGCATGTTGAACGAATCGTTGACGAGTGTGTTGCGATGTTAAAATAACTAAAAAAGAATTATTAATTATGCTCTCCAATAACGGAGGGCCTTTTTGTTTATTTATCGGTTTCACATCAATTATTGATTCCAATTACCACAGACCGTTAAATAGGTCTTTGAGCTGCCATGGGCAAAATAACGGATTGACCTTCACGTTGTCGTGATATAGAATAATAATTATAAGAAGAATATTTATATATACAATATCGGGAAAGCGGTGGAACGACACATGAAATACTCTTTGGCTGAAAAACGGCCTGATCTTCTCGACGAATGGGATTATCAGCGTAATGCGGATATTACACCAGAAACTATTTCTTACGGTTCCGCCAAAAAGGTCTGTTGGGTATGCAGGGAATGCGGTAATACATGGCAAGATTCCGTAAATCATCGGACAAACAGAAACAGCGGTTGCCCGGAATGTGCAAAAAAGAACCGGGGAGCTTCTAAAACAGCTTCCTGTGCAAAAAAGAATAATCTTCAAACGAATCGTCCTGATATCGCCAAGGAATGGCATCCGATAAAAAACGGTTCTCTGACACCGAGTAGCGTATCTGTTTCAAGCAACAAAAAAGTTTGGTGGTTATGTCCCGTATGCGGACGCGATTATCCGGCGACGGTGAATCACAGAACCCTCGGAGGTACAGGTTGCCCGCATTGTGCTGCTCAAGAACGAGGAGCGAGATACTCGAAGAATGCCGCTGCAAAGAACAATCTTGCAGTATACTATCCACAGCTTGTTGAAGAATGGGATTATACAGAGAACGGGGATTTGAAACCCGAAGACGTTGCCACAGGATCAAACTACGTAGTTGGTTGGGTCTGTTCATTTTGCGGACACAAATGGAAGAAATCCGTCATCAAGAGAACACAGGGATACGGCTGCCCGAATTGCACAAAAGCCGGAACGTCATTCTCCGAGTTGGCGATTCTCTTCTATTTAAAACAAGCGTTTCCTGAAATCCTGCACAGGCATATAATATCAGATTTTGAATTTGATCTGTATATTCCTTCCAGTCGGACAGCGATAGAATACGACGGCGTGTTTTATCATAATTCTGCGCATGCATTGGACAAGGAAAATGCGAAAGATGCTTTCTGTGAAGCAGAGGGAATACGGCTTATCCGAATCAGAGATCCGAAGCTGCCGGATACCGTATCCGCATATCGTATTACGTGCGTTGACGAACAAAAAAACCATCTTGAAACCGCGATCAAAGATCTGCTGGCGATCCTTTGTCCGGACGTTCAGATTGCTATTGATGTCGTAAGAGATACGCCGCGTATATACTCCGCATACCGTAACACCATTAAAGAAAAGAGCATTGCCGTCACAAATCCGGAGCTTATTGCTCAATGGCATCCAACGAAAAATCTGCCATTGACGCCGGAGCGCGTTACTTCCGGTATGCATGTTAAGGTTTGGTGGCACTGCTCCAATTGCGGACAGGATTACCCGCAGGATATCTATCATAAAGTGCAGGGGCGCGGCTGCCCGATCTGCGCCGGGAAAACGGTCATTGCAGGATATAATGACTTGGCGACAACACATCCGACTCTGTCTGCTCAATTTCATCCGACCAAAAACGGCGATCTTCTCCCAATGCAAATAACGGCTGGAAGCAGCAAGAAGATCTGGTGGCTGTGTGATAAGTGCGGATGGGAATGGCCAGCGGCTCCGTCCACGAGAAAAAAAAGAGTAGGTTGTCCGCGTTGTGCAAGAACGGGGCGAAAAGAGAAGATGACTTCTTCACGTTGAACAAAATGATAAGGTCTGGCGGCCGCTGAATACGGACAAATGACGCAATAAAACCGCGCAACAACTACGATTATATTGAAAATATCATAGATGTATGATATAATATTAAAAATATACTTCTATACAATATGTGATGTTTTTGTTCTAAAAGTTTATAGCAGGCATTTTCCAACCGGAATAGTTGTTTTAAGCATTATGGGGTGTTAACTGAAATGTCCAATATGGTTTTATTAGAATGCGATGCGGGATCAAGAGCTGCGGTTGTTCTTTGTCCGAAATGCGGCAGAATCAGTCGGCAACAGCTTGGTACTGCATATGTTCAAGGCAGAAATACGGATCTTGTAAGACAGCATACATGTCCAATATGTGCGGCTGTTTACAATACCTGCGATCCAAGCCAATCAGAAAAATGGTCGGCTTCTTATGCGCGTTATTCTCGTAATGCCTATTCATACAATCAGAGTATGAAGGAGAATTATGAGCAAACGTCTTCAGCAAAAACAGGACAACCAAAGGCTGACAGTCCAAGCGCTTCGGTAATTTCTCCAAGTCTTGAATCCGGCTGGGAAAGCCTGTTTTCAGAGAATACCTTAAAAAGTGCAAAAACATACTATAACGCCGGTCGGGTCAATATCGTATCCCATAACAGTTATAGTGTTTCGGGAACTGTTCAGGGAACCGATATTTACTCGGTAATAATTACCCTCAAAGACACAACCATCAAAGGAATGCATTGTTCTTGTCCTTATGCCAGAACAGGTGCAAACTGTAAGCATCAGGCCGCTATGATTCTTGCGCTGATAGATATCGCAAAACAAAGAGGCAGATTGGATACAACACCCGCACCTGAAGACAACAAAACAATGATTCCGCAGAATGTATCAACGGAGAACAAAAGCACACCCGTCGCTCCACCTGTGCCTTCTCAACCGAATAGTACCAGTGCAGTCGATCAGCAATCCTTCAACAATCAACCTATCGGTCAAACAACAGATCCAATAAAAACGACCGATTCAACCTCCACTGACAGCCCCGTTGCTTCAACCGGAGATATCACGCGAAAAATCGATCGATGGAAGCGAGAATTGCTTGATACCGGTAAACGAAATCGAATGATCAATTTCCGGGAAACGAAGAGGACTACATTACGGATTCTGGAGCCGGAAGCATCCGAATTGTTTACCAGACTGGCTTTTTCGGAAAAACCTTTAACATTTCAAAAACCTGTCAGTAAGAATTCAGATTTGAGAACCTACTCTATGATTGCCCTCATGGAGACCTTGTCGTATTCTCTGAACGTGCAGAGAGGTGATATCAAAACTGCAGGAACTGGTGTTGAACGCGATAAAACGCTCAAAAATCTTCGTGCAAAGGCGAGACTTGCACAGGAAGAACAAGGCACAAATATTCTTTATCTTTGCTTCGGTTTTATTTATTACAAACGGGACAAGTCTACTTTCTTCAAAGCTCCCTTACTTATGATGCCCGTAACAATTGGTTTAAAAGCCTTGAATTCGCCTTTTACATTGAGCCGTTATGATGATGAAATCGAAGTAAATCCAACATTGGCATATCTGTTCAGCACGGAATATAACATCGATTTGCCTCCGTTTGAACTGAAGAATAAGGATTCTTTTGATGAGTATCTTTCACAAATAGAGGTAATCGTTGATAAGAGAGGATGGAAAATTACCCGTGAGGCCAGTCTCGGATTGCTCTCTTTCTTAAAAATCAGCATGTACCACGATTTGGAGAACAACGGCAACAGAATGCTCCAGCATCCCGTTATCCGAGCGATGGGCGGTGATATTTCTTCTGTTGCTCAACCTCCGAGCTCAATTACCCATTTTGATTTCGACAGTGTAAAACCAAGTGAATGGCATGAAGTCATTGACGCGGATTCCAGTCAGGAGGAGGCTATTTTGCTGTCCAAGGCCGGGGTCAGTTTCGTTATGCAGGGCCCGCCCGGAACAGGAAAAAGCCAAACTATCACAAATATTATCGCGGAAGCTTTGGCGGACGGGAAGAAGGTTCTTTTCGTGTCTGAAAAAGCCGCTGCTCTTGAGGTTGTGTTAAAGCGGCTTGCTGAAGTTCACTTGGATGATTTTTGCCTTTCGTTGCATAGCCATAAAGCGAATAAAAAAGAGATTATTGCAAGTATCGGTGCAAATCTCAGTCTGGAACAAGAATATGTAGATCGAAATGCCGTAAATGAGCTTTCGGAATTGTTTAATGATCGGGCATACCTTTCGAAATACGCAGGTGATGTTCATGCTGTTATTGAGCCCTTCGGTGAGAGTGTATATACCGCTTATGGTGTTGCCTCGAAACTTGAAGATGCAACATTGATCTCTTTTGAGATCGATGATCCGAAATCAATTTCACGCGAGCAATACACATCCTTCCTTTATGCGTTGGATGCTTTTGAAAAAGCGCTCCATAATTTTGGCGGGCCTTTAGACGGTAATCCGTGGCATGGAACTACCGTAAAAACTTCCGGTCAAACATTTAAAACGCAGTTGATAGAACAAACCGCTCGACTTTCGCAATCGCTTCGAGAAATTGAGGGCTGTATCAAACGAATCAATGAGACATATCACTGCAGGATAAATCTTACATGGAATGCTGCGCAGAAGGATCTTGCCGCCATCTGTACGGCGCTCGATCTTCCGCTGTTCCCTCGCTGGTGGACGGTACTGGCGAAACGGGAAACACTAATGGAAGGGATCAAACGCACAAAAGCACAGCATAAATACCTTGATTCCGTTACCGCCCGCTGCAGAGAGATTTTTGGTGATTCTGTATTTGACGCTCAGATTTCAGATTTTGATGCCCGTGCGAAAGAAATAATTGATACATATGATAAAATCGGGTATAATAAGTCTTCTTCCAGAGAGGACTATTTGGATTTTGCTATTCAGAATGCAGAACAAGTGGAGTTGATTCGTTCTGAACTGACCCGTTTGGGGGAGCAATATCTTGTTGTTGCGAACTTATTTGGATTATCAACGCAAGATAATTTTCAAAATGCATTGTTTGCCGCGGCGCTGCTTGAGTTGATTACGAAAAGAACTGAATTCTGCGAAGCAGTCTGGTTCGATGCGAGCATTAACCGGGATGCTCTCGAAATGCTCAATTCCTTTGAAACAAATGCATCAAATTTAAAAACCGATCGTGATCGGCTGTTTAGCAATTGGACGGAATCCGTTTTTGATTTGGATCTCAGTGGGTTGCAAATACTTTTCAGCAAATATCCATGGATACTCGACGGTGTTGCTGAAAACAGTGATATCACGGAAGCGCTCAAATCTCGCTATAGTGGTATTCGCTCTGCATTTGATTCTCTGATTATATACGAGGACCGCAATGCCAAAGCGTGTGCTCTTCTTGGGTTAACGAATAATGATTCAATTGAAGCCTTACAGTTTATGGCGGTTTTGCTGTCACATATCACAGGCGTACCTTATATTGAAACCTCATGGTTCGACGTCAGAAAAAATGACGCCGGCCGAGCAATGCTTTCAGATGCCCAGTTGCATGCAAATCACATCAAAGAGCTAACGGAGAGCATTCTCGAAGAATGGGAACCGGAAGCGCTTTCCATGGGGGAAGAAGCTGTCAGTATGCTCGGTCGATTCAAGACTGAGTATGTCGGCGCGTTTCGCAAATTGAAAGCAGGTTATAAAGAAGATATGAAAAAGATAAGGTTGCTTTCAAAAAACGTCGGCCATTCCGTTGAAGAATCCGAAGCCATTGCCTTGTTGCAGACGCTGAAAGAAATATCTGATGAAAAGCTGTGGTTTGCTGAGAATCAGTATGAATTGCAATTATTGGCAGGTTCTTATTTCCGTGCAGATAAAACAGATTGGGATGCTGTAAATGCGGGAATGGACGCAGGGAAAACAATTGCTGAATGCTTCACGTACAATAACATTCCGGACAGTGTGATCTCTGCCATCCAAAGATCTGCATCAAGTATTCAGCTCGCAGCAGAAATAAGGGAGCTTTCAGAAATCCTTTCCTCGGAATCGATTTCAAGATGTGTCGCGGCGATAAGTGAAATGCATATTTTGAGAGATAATGCAAACAGATCGTCTCTCAGAGAATCGATTATTCCCGAAATACAAGATATTCTTTCCGTGTGTGAGAGTCAACAAAAGTTGTTGCAAACACTTAATAGCTTGCATAATGCTGAAACACCGGTATCCATTCAGGATTTGCGCGAATTGACGGCTATCTGTGCTCGCATTCGCAGTGAAAAGGCATGGTTCACTGATAATAAACAAACGCTTGACCACCTTTACGGAATGTCTCATCAAAGTGAATACAGCCGCTTTGAGGCACTTGCAGAAGGCATTGTTTTCGCAAAAACTGTTATTGATTTCTTTGATAACAGCATACCGGCAAAAACGATCAAGTTTTTATCGGAAACACCTTCAGAGAATGGATCGGAAGGTGTTCTTTGCGATTGCATTTCACAGGATTATATTGAAAAGGTTTCATCTGAGATGCAATCGACTGTTTCTTTTGTTTACAGTGATACGGAATCTTTTTCTGAGCACATACTGATCCATATCAAGAAGTGGCTTTCTAATACTGAGCAACTGTCTGCTCTTTATGCCGATTTGGCGCCTCACATCAAGGACTGCGGTACTACATGTGATCAGGCAATATCGATTCTGCCGTTTGTTTTGCAGACAATAGAGATGCGTAAACAGGCAATTAAACAGGAGTCAGTCATCGCCGAACAATTAGGAGAAAAATACAATGGATTGGAAACAGATTGGGATTCGCTGGAACGGGAATTGCAAACCGTTATCGATTATTGCAGCGCATTCAGTGGAGCAGTTACACCTTCGCTGATTGAACTCATTTGTGACAATAACGATATCCGGCAGGAAATCAGAGCTGCTATAAATGATACATTAAGTACAATAAAGAATACGAATAATTCCTTTTCAACATTTGTTGGTTGTTTTTCCGAAACGGAGAAAATCAACGAGGCGGAATTATATGCGGTTGCCGAGCGATACGATCTCTGTATGAATAATTACGGAGATCTCAACAAATGGTTGGATTTCACGGAATCCAAGGCGGAATGTGACGCGAGAGGGCTCGGGAGTTTTACAGATGCCATTGTAAAAAAGAATAATACCGTATCGGATATTCGGGCTGCATTTGAACGCGGTTTTTATTCGCAATGGCTCTCTGCTGTAATTGCAGACATTCCATCTGTGCAGTCTTTCCGTAAGCTCGTTCATGAACAGCATTTAGAAAGATTTATAAAGCTGGATAAAAAACAATATGAGATCGCGCGAGATCAGATTCGCAGCAGAATCATTCGTTCGTTCCCGAGTTCCAACAGCATCCTTTATGCAAATTCGGATCTTGCATTACTGAAGAAAGAAATGGGCAAAAAAACACATGTTATGCCTTTGCGTAAGCTGTTTAAAAGCATACCCTCTCTTCTCC
>CAMOVW010000130.1 GCA_946627725.1 uncultured Clostridia bacterium | reverse complement strand
CGGTAATAATTCACGTCTTTTTATCGATTACCGGATTCTACAATTGAATTCAACCATTGACAGGAGAGAATCCGGTTGATATACTGGACCTGAAACAACGAAACAAATGTTCTGTGTAGCACCTTCTCTCCGGATAAGCACTGCGGTAAACAAGAACAAAGTTGATACGGATCAGGTCCTGACTGCTTTTGTCGAAACCCTTGACCGACTGTTGAATCGGTTGTATCATCCTCTAAGGCCGTCGCAATTCGGTACTTCATGGGTGGGAATGGGTTGAACGGGGCGGCTTTTGTTTCACTTTTGACCGAAGCCAATTGCCTTTCATATAAGCAAATCGCAGAGGCAAGAAGGCGTCCAACGGCAATATTTCAGAAAGGAAAAGGCGATATGAAGGAGTCCGTTTACAAATCTTACGACGAGCTTCCGCTGTTCCTCAGCGCGAAAAACGTGGCGGAACTGCTCGACATTTCGATCTCAAGCACCTATGAGCTCATGAATAAGTGCGACTTTCCCGTGCTGCAGATCGGCAGTCGGAAGGTCGTTCCGAAAGAAAAATTCCGTGAATGGGTAGAGGATCATACAAGCGGATCGGAGGCCGGTCATGAATAAAGCGCAATACCATAACCAGCTTTTTTTCCGGACCGGGCAGTACTTCCTCCTGCCGAATGAGATTTTTTCGCTGGGCTTATCCGCCGGTGAGATCGCCGTGTACGCCTATCTGATGCGCTGTGAAAACCGGAAAACGCATCGCTGCTGGCCGAGCTTCAACACGATCGGCAAGGCCGTCGGCAAGAGCCGCGCCTCGGTTATGAAGTACGTTCACACTCTGGAGGACAAAGAACTGATCAAAACCATGCCGACTTCCGTCCTCTCCCGCGACGGAAAAAGCAGGAACGGCACGCTGCTGTATCAGATCCTTCCGATCAGTTTCGCCATGTGGCGGCAGTACCAGGAGCAGCTTCAACGCACCCCTGCATACGGAACGATCAAGGAACAGATTTCCCAGCAGCATGCTGCGCAGGATAAGATAAGGAAGAAAACAGCGGCAAGACTCTGATTGGCGGGGGCCCCGTCGAACGATGTTTCGGTGGGGTGATGCACTGCAAAAATATGAGATAATTTGCGCCTTGGAAGGAAAAAACCACGATAATCAAGTCGTCGCAAAAAGAAGGCAGGTTAAAGCGCGGTGTCCCGCGCGGAACACATCGGCCGGCAGAGCTGACCGTTTGGGGGATTGTGCGTATCAAAAAGCGGTGTCCCTTTTTTCGGAGGAAAAATATGAGTAAAAACACCCAGAAATATACCTATACGATGCCGACGGACCAGTACGAAGCAATGAAATCCTTCGTGGAAGCGAACGGCGACCGGTCTGTCAGCAGCTTTGTTTGCCGCGCCGTTTCGTTCTATATGGCCTACCTGAAATCGAAGGGCGCCACGGAATTTCTTGCGCCGGTGATCGCCGGGACGATCAAAAGCGAGATCCGTTCCGTGGAAAAAAATCTCAGTGAAATGATCTTCAAGCAGGCGGTGGAGCAGAGCGTTGCGAATTACATTACCGCCTACAGCAATGATTATGATCCGGATGCGTTCGAGGGCCTGCGCCGTGATTGCGAACGCATCGTTGCCGAGACGAACGGCGTCATTGATCTGAAGGAAGCGTTCCGCTGGCAGGAGGAGAATGACTGATGCCGAAGATCATTGTCACCAGCCGGGTCATCAGGAACTCGCCGAAGGGCAAGGCCGGGAATCTGGTGAAGTACATGGCCAAGCGCGAGGGCGTGGAAAAGCTGCCCATGAATGAAACGGATCAGCCCGCCACCGTGCGGCAGCAGCGTCTCATCAAACAGATCCTGAAGGCTGATCCCGACGCGAAAAACTATCCGGAGTATCAGAGTTTCTTGCCCCAGCAGACAAAGGCAAACGCCACCGAATTCCTCGACGCCTACGTCGAGCGCAATGCGGACCGGGTGAACGATCTGCAAAAGCTGGTGGAGTACATGGCGGAGCGCCCCGGCGTGGAGAAGCTCGGCAAGCACGGGCTCTTTTCCATGACAGACGAACCCATTGATCTGGATCAGGTTGCCGCAGAAGTTGCAAATCACCCGGGCAATATCTGGACGCACGTGGTAAGTCTGCATCGGGAAGACGCGGAGCGGCTCGGCTACAACAACGCCGAAGCGTGGAAAGAACTGGTGCGCCGCAACGTGGTGGAGCTGGCCGCCGCGCACAAGATCGATCTTGACAATCTGCAATGGTACGCGGCGTTCCACAACACGGCAAACCACCCGCATATCCATCTGTTGGTATACGCGAAGGACGCGAAACAGGGCTGGCTTTCAAAGAACGGGATCGACGAGCTGCGCAGCGCCTTCGGCAACGATATCTTCCGCAACGAGCAGCACAAGCTCTTCACGATGGAGACGGAACTTCGCGACCGATTGAAGGAGGAAGCGCGGGAGCGTCTGCAAAAACTGCTGGAAGCTTTGGAGAATTCCTACGCGCCGGACAATGAAACGCTGGCACTGTTTCAAAAACTGATTGACCAGCTTAGTTCCTATCACGGCAGAAAACAGTATGCCTATCTGCCGCCGGAGATGAAAGCGACGGTTGACGCAATCGTTCAGGTGCTGGCAAAAGATGAACGCATCGTGGAACTGTATCGCGAATGGATCGCCATTAACCGAGAGAAGCTCTCGCTGTACCACGAAAAAGAACTGCCGTCTGTTCCGCTGGAGGACAACAAGGAATTTCGCAGCATCAAAAATGAGATCATCAAATATACCGCTGCGCTTATCGAGACGCCGGAAGCGCAGCTCTCCTCGGTCTATCACCGTTCCGCGCTGCGTATGCTCGCCGTCTCCCTCGGGAAGCTGTTGGCAGACGGTTACGTGAAACGGCAGAAAAAACTGCAAAGCCAGATCGACGAACGCCTGCGGTCAAAAATCGAACAGAAGAAAGCCGCCCAAGGGATCAAAACAGACCTCTCTGCTCAGGATGAAGGATGGGGCCCGACCATGTGACGGCGGCGTAAAATCTACGCCGCATAATCAAAGAAATAGGTGGTTGGGGTCAACGTTTTTTCTCGTTTTTTATTGAAAAAAGACTGGATATTCCAAAATGGTTGTGGTATTGTGTGTTGCTTGAGAGAGGGGACGTTTGCGAGCGCCGCCGGTGGCGGAAGAAGTGAGCAAAAAGGAGTGGCGCAACAAGGAGTATTGCGCAGCGCCCCAAGCAAGCAAGACGACTATATTGCAACAGGAGGACCAAACATGGCAAAAAGAAGAGCTAACGGCGAGGGCAACATCAGAAAAAGAGCGGACGGACGCTGGGAAGGACGCTACACGGCGGGGCACGATCCTGCGACCGGGAAGCAGATATTCAAGAACGTGCTGGGTAAATCTCAGGCGGAGGTCAAGGAGAAGCTCTCGGCGGCGATTCAGGAAACCGCGGGGCTTGATATTCTGAAAGCGGAGCAATACACGGTGGAGACGTGGCTGCAGTTCTGGCTGGATAACTTCGGCAAGATGACCATGCGACCGTCCACGTTTGAATCCTACAGCGGCAACCTGCGCATCCACATCAAGCCTCATATCGGCGGTGTCAAGCTGACGAAGCTGCGGACCTCCGACCTGCAAAAGTTCTACAGCAAACTGCTCACGGAGGGCAGGGTCGTGCGGAAGGAATCCGAAAAGCAGCCGAAGGGGCTCAGCCCGAAAACGGTACGCAACGTGCATATTTTCATCTCCACGGCGCTGGATAAGGCGGTAGCGGAAAAGCTGATCCCATATAACCCGGCGAAGGGGTGCAAGCTGCCGAAGGGTGAGCATATTGAGATGAAAACGCTGCCGTTAGATAAAATCGCCGCCTTCTTCGCGGAAGCAAAGAACAGCGGCGTGTATGAGATGTATCTGCTGGAAATCGCCACGGGTCTGCGGCGAGGCGAGTTGCTGGGGCTCAAATGGACGGATGTGGATTACAACGCCAGGACGATTTACATCCAACGCCAGATTTGCCGGATCGACGGCATCGTTACAGAAGGACCGCTGAAAACGAAAAACTCCTACCGAAAGATCGTCGTCCCCACCGACGTGATGGACGTGCTGAAGGACAAGCAGAAAAAGGACGACGGCGCCAGCGAATACGTCTTCTTCTCACCGCTGACGAACGGCCCAATCTCGCCGGATAGTGTGCTGCACATGCTCCACCGTGTGCTGGACCGCGCCGGGTTACCCCGCATCCGATTCCACGATCTGCGGCATACGTTTGCGACGATGGCCCTGCAAAACGGCGTGGACGTAAAGACTCTGTCCAACATCCTCGGCCACTTCTCCGCGGGCTTCACGCTGGATATCTACGCCCACGTCACCACCGGCATGCAACAGGACGCAGCGAATAAGGTGGGAGACTTCCTAAAAGCAAACATATAAAATAGAGGCAAAAAGATTTTGAATAACCGAATTATGTTATGTTGTTTGACAAAGAGATTAAATAATTGGGCTACGGACTGATGCGTCTGCCGCAAAAGGACGGCGCGATCGATATTGATCAGATGAAGGAGATGGTAGACCGTTTCATTGCGGCGGGGTTCACCTATTTTGACACCGCGTGGGCGTGCCCCGGCTCGGAGGACGCTATCCGCCGGGCTCTGGTGGAAAGATACCCCTGCGAGCGCTTTCAGCTCGCGACGCAAAATGCTGCGTGAATCCGATGTAAAACGAGGGAGGACGAGATCAAACAGTTTGAAACCTCGCTGCGTCAGACAGGTGCCGGCTATTTCGATATATCAAACAGCGCTGCTCCTGCTCCGTTTTTTGATGCTTCTACCTGTTCGTGGATCAATAATTGGTACGCTTAATCAAAGAATACTGAGCAAAAGCGGGAGGATGCTCCAATAAGCCCTCCCACTTATCCAGTCTGTAATTTCTTAGTCCATGTGCTAAAACAATTCACAGATAAACGAGATTCTTCCGTCTCGCCAATCCGCACGGACGGAACCTTTATGCTGCTCGCAGATCTTTTTTTCTGCCCTCACAGTTGTTCAATCTTTTCCTTATGAATATCATCAATGGTGGCAGCTGCCAATTACGCAGCTGCCACTTCCGTTAGTTATGGCGATTCTAAAATCAGCGGGGTGAATCGTTCGATGGCCTCCACCATCTTCGGATGCCGTACCACAAAGTGGATCGCCGGCGCTTTGCTTTTAGACACCAACGCCCATTTTCCGATGTTGACAATGATCTGAATGTTGCGGAAGGGCTGAAATTTACGCAGCTGCACCTTGATCGTCCCGCCGTTTTCCCATGCCAGCGTCTGACGCAAATGCTCCCGGTATTCCTCATAGGTATAGAAAACGTCCGTTTCATAAAACATCCCGGACAGCGTGAGCGACAGCGGGTATGCGGCAAACTCCGCCCGGTCCAGATCCGGCGCCTCTATGGTGAGATATCCTTCCCCGCTCAGGTGCGCGTAGAGCGACTTTTGAAAGGAGGCGTATTCCATGATCCGCTCTGCCTCGTCGGGCGGCACGTCGTTGTGGGCTATGATTCTCTTCAACAGTTCATCTGCAATTGTAAAGAGCGGCGGAGCGGAGAACAGCAGACGATACGACCCTGTCGGTTGGAAATCCCGTTGTAAAAAATCCCGGAACTGCCGCTCGAAGGGCGTCCGATAAATATCCATCAGGGGCCTGGCCTTGGAGAGCAGGGCTTCCGCCCGCGCCCGGTATTGCAGGAGCTCGTCCCGGTTATTCGTCAGGTAGTATTTTCCTTCGGCGTGATGCCCCACAATGGCCGTTCCCTCCAGGGCGGCCCCACCGGAGACCTCCAGCAGATAATGAAAGACCTTGCTTGACGCCGCCGGCAGATAATAGGGAGAGATCTGCCCGGTCATATACATCGGAATGTACGCCTCAAGGCCCAGCATCATCTCCTGAACGGGACGGTCAACATTGTGGATGATATTCAGATGCAGGCCCTTTTTCAGAAGCGCCGCCATGCCGTACATCCACTTTTTCGGAAATTCCGGATCCTTCGACATCTTCTCCATGGGCATATCGCTGTAGAGCAGCACCGGATCGCCGGAACGGGACAGTACGGTGGCCTTCAGAAAATTCAGCTCTGTTTCCATCATATCCTTCAGGCCTGTGGCGTTGTGCCGCATGGGCAATTGGAAGGCAGCGGCCGGAAGCCGTATTTCATCAAACCGAATGGCGCGTATATACGCGTTGAAATCAAAATCATTGAGTTTTTTCAGAAAATTCTCTGCGGTATTCGGCGTTTTTAGCTCGCCGCCGTAGATCCACGCCACCAGCGTTCGATAAAAGGCGTCCGCGCTTGTGAGCAACTTGACGTCCGTTCCGACCAGAGAGGCAATGGTTGAAAGATCACCTTCTGAGTAATATCTTCGCACAACATAACGGCAGACGCCGTCCACAAACTCCGGCAGGTTCGCCGGACGGCGCCGACCCGATTTGATCCGGGACAAGTAGGAGGCATCAAAGGAGAGTTCCCTCGCCAGCGCAGAGGATCGAAGATTCAGCGCAGCGGTAAGGGAATTCAGATTCCTGATGATGCGGTCGGAATCCACTGCGCTTTCCGCAAGTGACGCAATCAGCGCGTCACGGACGCTTTCCTCGTCCGCCTCCGGCAACAGTGCGACGATCCCGGCCGCCAAAAGAGCCGCTTGTTCCGCTGACGGCGTTTGTTTTCCGGTTCGCCATCTGCTGAGCTGAACCTCCGATACACCCGCCGCTGCCGCCAGCTCCTTTGCGGTGCAGCCGATCCGGGCAAGATACCGGTTGAGCCTTTCGCCGATATTCATACGCTGCCTCCAATCAATCTTTCTTGTCAATAGTATAGAATCGATTTCATAAACTGTCAATGTCATATCATGAAATACTCTTTTTTTTTCTTCAAAATGTCTTATAATAAAATATAAAATTACAAAAGACATGGAGGCCAACAATATGGAACGATTCAATAAGCTTCTGTCCCTGCTACTGACGGCTGCGCTGCTATGCTGTCTTCTGCCCACGGCGGCCTTTGCCGCCTCCGGCACAAAGAGCGACCCCATCCCGCTGAAGGTGGGGAAGACCGTTCAGCACACTCCCGGGGAAGATGTATACTATACTTTTACGCCCGAGGAAGACGGGGTCTACACTGTCCTGATGGAAGCCACACCCGGTTCTATCATCGAGCCCGCCGACCTGCCTGTTCCGCTGGCAGATAACGGCGGACGCGGATTGTCCGGGTATCTCCTGAAAGGCGAAACCTATCATCTCAAAGGGTTAGGGAATATGGCATGGGTTCAGGTCCTCAATGAGGGCAGGCTTTACAGTAAAATGTATGATGATGAGTATCTGCTTTGGGACTTCGATCCGGAAAAGGGGATCCTGACCATCGACAACGGCCGGGGGGAAGGCAAAATGAGGCCCTACGCGGGGGATCGTCATGACTTTCCATGGTATTACATTGAGGACCGGATCAAGCATGTGGTTATCGGCGAGGGGGTCGTCAGTGTGGCTCCTCATGCCTTTTCCACTCAATCCTTATTTGATTCGATCGAAGCGTTTGCGGCGTTGGAGGAGGTGTCCTTCCCATCCACACTCAAGAGCATCGGGAAGTATGCGTTTTACAAGTGTCCGTCACTGAAAACCGTCACGTTCCCGGCAGATTTGGAGACCATTGATGAGTATGCTTTCTTCTATTGCACAGGGCTGGAATCTGTGACCTTTGAGGGACCGACGGCGCTCGTTTGGCCTGCTTTTGAATCATGTGGAGCGCTGGAAGAGGTGACCGTCAAGGATCCCAATATGACGAATTTCGGCTTCCGCCCGTTCTTTAACTCTCCCTGGATCCGCACTGTTGCGGCGGAAAACAAAGGCGCGGTGGTGGTCAACCACGTGCTCATCGGCGCATGGCAGGCCTGGGACAAGGAGGAGGGGGACGGCATCCTTGTTATCCCCGACGGTGTGACGAAGATCGGTGCGGGTGCCCTGCACGGGATCACCACGGACCCCGCTGGCGGCGAGGAAGGCTATCAGGACAACTGGTACCTGGAGGAGGTCGTTATCCCCGACAGCGTGTCGGAGTTGGAGGAAGATGAGTTTTTCGGCGGCCCCTTTGACAGCTGTACCGATCTGGAACGCGTCACCATCGGGGACGGCGTCACCACGATCCCCGAAGGCTGTTTTGAGGATGATTTCGAGCTGCGTATCGTGAACTTCGGAAAGAACGTAAGGAGAATCGAAGCCAACGCATTTAAGAATACGTTCCTTCCCGGGGACGTTGAGATCCCCGATACAGTGAAATATATCGGTAAACAGGCGTTTCAGCTTACCGAATCTTCTTTGGGGGCGTCTTGGATGGAAAATCATCTGGGCGACAAGCCCTACAAGCCCAAGGACTTTATGCACAGAACCGTTTACATGGGTCCTGCTTTGACGGAGATCGGAGCAAAAGCATTTGACGGCTGGGAGAGTGGCTGGGACGGGGTGTTCACCATCCAGGGCTACGACGGCACCTATGCCGAGAAGTGGGCGAAGGAAAATAGGTATCCTTTTGAATCCCTGGGTGCGGCCCCTGCGCCGGAACTAAAGCCCGGCGACGTGGACGGGGACGGCAATATCTCCGCCGCAGACGCACGGCTTGCGCTGCGCAGATCTGTTGGTCTTGAAACTTATGAAGAAGGTTCGCCTGCTTTCCTTGCTTGCGACGTGGATTTTGACGGCAATGTTTCAGCGGCTGACGCCCGCCTGATTCTCCGCGCTTCCGTCGGCTTAGAAGATCCCAAAACATGGGTTAAATAGTTTTTCTGTTTTTCTGTCTCATTGAAAAACAAAAAAATACTATAACTCAGCCAACTGCGGGGCCCGAAAAATGGCCCCGCTGATTTGCTGCAATAATTCCCGTATGGGTCAAACATGGGTCAAAATCGGAATTGCCCGGTTTTGGCCCT
>CAMOVW010000129.1 GCA_946627725.1 uncultured Clostridia bacterium | reverse complement strand
TCACTCTTACCTCTTACCTCAATTGCAGTTTATCGCTGCGCGATAAACTGCAATTGATCTCTCCTCTTTCCAAACCTGACAGAACCGCAAAAAAAGCCGCCCCGCACGAACGTACGGGGCAGATGAATGATTCGCTTGCAGCTCAAACACTTTGATTTAAAAAACCGTAGACAACAACAACCGACACAATAACATACAAAATTCCCAAAAACAGCGGATAATTGAAAGCGTCGGCGCGTTTTTCTTTGAGATCGTTCAGAAATTCAGCCGGATTCTGATTCGTATCCAACGTCTCTTTCTGCCGGGGGGCGTAGAATCTGAACGACCGCAGGCCGCGTTGGAGGTAATACCTGCTGATGTCGAAATCGCCATGCAGATTCATGGAGTAAATGACCCCGACCACCAGAAGGATCAGTCCGACGATGGTCACAGCGTTTGTAAACGCCAGAAGCTTGCGGTCGGCTGCGGTAAACGCTTTTACCGCGGGGTAAGCCAGCGTTACGATCAAATGAGCGATCAGAGGCTTCGGCTTGATATTCTTCAGTTTTTTGAGCATCATTGAGTCACTTCTATCGTATTGAACTGCGGTGAATGCTTATCCGTTCCGCTCCTTCTCCAATTTGGAGATCTTTTCTTCGTAATCCGCAAACTCTTTGCTGGTGCAGTATACGAAGTGCCCGGGGCGCAGCTCGCGCATTTCGCGTTGTTCGCCCGATTGATCTAACTGAGAGGGATCGTAAACGATGTGCTTTCTGTTCTTTTCCACAATGGGATCCGGCATGGGCACCGTGGAGAGCAGCGCGATGGTGTAGGGGTGGATCGGGTACTCAAACAGCGTTTCCGATTCGGCGATCTCAACGATTTCGCCGTGGTGGATCACCGCAATCCGGTCCGCGATAAAGCGGACGACGGAAAGATCGTGGGCGATGAACAGGTAGGTCAGATTCTTTTCGGTCTTGAGCTTGTTCATCAGGTTCAGCACCTGCGCGCGGATCGAAACGTCAAGCGCGGAGATCGGTTCGTCCGCCACTATGAATTTGGGGTCCATGATCAGGGCGCGGGCGATGCCGACGCGCTGGCGCTGGCCGCCGGAAAACTCGTGGGGATACCGGGATTTATGCTCCGGCAGCAGACCCACGTCCGTAAGGGCTTTATCCACTTTTGCAATGCGGTCCTGTTCGTTTTTGTACAGATGGAAATTGTACAGGCCTTCGGATACGCAGTAGTCGATCGTTGCGCGTTCGTTGAGGGAGGCGGCGGGATCCTGGAAGATCATCTGAATATTTCTTACGACGTTGCGGTCGTCCGCGCGGGAGATCTTACCGGAAATGCGCTTGCCTTCAAACAGGATCTCGCCTGCGCTGCAGGGGTTGATGCGCATGATCGCGCGGCCGAGGGTCGTTTTGCCGGAGCCGGATTCGCCCACCAGCGCAAAGGTCTCGCCCTTGTATATGTCAAAATTGGCGTTTTTGACCGCTTCAACCTTTTTCTTGTGGCCCGTATGAAAGGTTATATCCACATTTTTGATGGAAAGGATCACTTCTCTGTCTTCATTCGACATAGAAAGCACCTCCTTTTTCCGTCATTTTTTTGATCTTCTCGTGCAGATCGCGGATCGCCTCGGGCTTTTCCACCTTCGGCGCGCGCGGATCCAGCAGCCAGGTTTTGGCGTAATGGGTATCGCTCACCTTGAAGAACGGCGGTTCCTGCTCAAAGTCGATATTCAGCGCGTGCTCATTGCGCGGCGCGAACGCGTCGCCGGTGATTTTGTTGAACAGTGACGGCGGCGTTCCGGTGATGTAGTACAGATCTTTGCCCTTTTCGCCGATCTGCGGCAGAGAGGACAGCAGCGCCCATGTATAGGGATGCCGCGGGTCGAAGAATATCTCTTCCACCGTTCCGTATTCAATGATCTGGCCGCCGTACATAACGCCGACGCGATCCGCCACATTCGCCACAACGCCCAGGTCGTGGGTGATATAGAGGGTGGTAAAGCCCAGTTCCTTCTGCAGGTTGCGGATCAGATCGATGATCTGCGCCTGAATGGTAACGTCCAGCGCCGTTGTAGGCTCGTCGCAGATCAGAATTTCAGGATGGCAGCTGAGCGCGATGGCGATAACGATACGCTGGCGCATACCGCCGGAATACTGGAAGGGATATTCGTCGAAACGATTCTTTGCATCGGGGATACCGACGCGCTCCATCATCTCGATGGCCTGCTTTTTCGCATCCGCCTTTGAGATCTTCTGATGCTTTTCGATAACCTCGGTGATTTGATAACCGATGGTGCGGATGGGGTTCAGGGACGTCATGGGGTCCTGGAAGATGGTGGATATCTTCGCGCCGCGGATGCCCTCCCAATCCTTGTCTGATTTCAGCTTTGTCAGATCCATGCCGTGGAACATGACGGAGCCGTTGGAAATTTTGCCGTTGGACTCCAGCATGCCGGTAAAGGTTTTTGTAAACACGGATTTACCTGAGCCGGATTCGCCCACGATGGCGAAGGTTTCGCCCTCATACAGATCCAGCGACACGTTGCGGATGGCCGTAAGATACTTGTCGCGAACGCGGAACTTGACCTCAACGTCCTTCGCGGAGATGATAACGTTATTGCTCATTCTCTCGTTCCCCTCCTTTTACATGTGCGTGCGGGGATCGGCGGCGTCTGCAAGCCTCTGCCCTACGATATAAAGAGAAATGGACAGAAGAGCAAGCACGATAACCGGGATCCAGAACAGGTGCGGATATCCGTTCATATACGACGTATAGATCGAGATCATCCGGCCGAGAGACGCTTTGGTAACGCCCAAACCCAGCCCCATGTAAGACAGGAACACCTCGTAAGAGATCAGGCTCGGTATCATTCTGGCAACGTAGGTCATGATAACCGAAATCAGGTAGGGGAGAATGTTGTTCTTGATCATGGTCCAGGTGCTTGTGCCGAGGCACTTGGAAGCAAGATTATACTCTCTGTCGCGTATGATCATAACCTGGGTCCGTATGAAGTACGCCACAAATATCCATTCTGTAACGCACATAACGAAGATCAGGGTTCCCATACTGGCGCCCAATACGTACGACAGGATCATGGCCAGCAGAAGGAAAGGCACGTTGGATACAACGTTGTATACCTCGATCATCCACTTGTCCATCTTTTTGGAGAAGCCCCAGATCGCGCCCACTGTTACGCCGATGAGCATGTTGATAAACGAACACACAAAACTGATGATGATGGAGTTCTTTGCGCCCGCCCATACCACGTCGAATACCTCGTTGCCGACGTTGTCGGTACCGAAGATATGCTCGGCACAGGGCTTGATGAACCGCATGCTCTCATTGTTTACGTTTGGCGCAATCAGCGGATCGTATTTGGAGAAAGAGGGCTGGATCAACGCAAACAGCACCAGCACCAGCATCAGAATGGCAACGGCCAGCGTAAACTTATTTTTGACGAAGGTGCGCCACACGGATTTCCAGTAAGAATACTGCGGCGCAGCGATATGTTCTGATTCATATTTATCAAAGGAAGCAAACCCGAAAGGATCTTTCCCGTTTTTTACGATATTCTCTTCCATTAGGATCTACCTGCCTTTTCTGTAAGCGAGATACGCGGATCAACCTTTGTAAGAATGATGTCTCCTGCGATTACTGACAGCACCGAGATGGTGGAGAACAGAAATGCGAGAGCCACGATCATCACATTGTTATACTGCTGGATCGCGTTGGGGAGCATTTTGCCCATGCCGCCTACAGCGTAAATAGATTCGGTGATGATAGCGCCCGCAAGACACGCGGCAAGAGAAGCCGGTATGCCCTGGGCTGTGGGGATAAATGCGTTTTTAAAGATGTGCCTGTTGAAAATCTCTCTCTGATTCAGGCCTTTTGCCTTTGCGAATTTGACGTAATCCTGGCTCATCTGGTCAACAACGTACCGTCTGGTCCAAAGCATCAATCCGGCAATGGACGGAAGCGCAAGAGAGATGGTGGGAAGGATCCACGAGCGGATGTCTTTCGCGCCGTAAGTTGTAAATACGGACGGCAGATCGAACGCCGACGTGGCCAGATAACGGAACAGGTAAATATAGGCAAGTGAAGGTACTGCGATGATAAAGATAATGTATATCATGCCCAGCTTATCGGCAAGCTTGTCCTTACGCCGAGCCATCAGCAATCCCACGGGAAGACCGATGAGGTAGGATAGGATCATGGCAAAAAAGCCGATGATAAAGGACGTGCCGATCATGGAGGGTTGGTCTTTTTGTGTTTGGAACGTGGCGTAGTGATCCGTAAATTTCTGTTGGTCCATACGGTCGATCACGTTTTTATAGGTCAGCGTACCGAAGATTATACCGGATTCCGCCACTTTGCCGGTGGCATAGGTTACGGACCTTTTTACTTCCGCGCCCTGGCTCTGGAACAGAACGGCCATAACGTCAAGCCCCTGATACGTGGGATAGGATTCGCCGAATTGCAGCTTGATGATGTTCTGATGTATCCACGGAAAATGGCTGTCGGTATAAAGCAGGTACTTATGTGTGGTGCCGCTGCCGATCACCGCCAGACCGCCGGATTCGGTTCTTCCGAAGGAGATCCCGCGGTGCAGATCCGGATTGTTTTCGTCTTTAACGGACCATGGCGTATCGATCTCGATCAGATTCACAAGCCATTTCGCCATATGCTTTATAATGGGGGTATCCTTATAAGCATAGTAACGTCCGCTTTTTGGGTATGTTTCTACGGTATAACCCGCGGCTTCATACTTTGTCTTGAACTCTTCTGCGGCCTTCGACCCGGGTTTCAGGGCCTCTTCCATTTCAGGCGAGCCCATTTCGTAGAGCTCCTGGAATGTATCGGCGGAACGCACAAAGTCCAGATAGCCCAGCTTCTGCCAGATATTATACATGTACTCCGTCTTCTCATCCGGCTTTGACGCAAGTTTTCTGTATCCGTCGTCTTTGGAGAAAATACTGTTGCGCGGGATGAGCGTATAAACCAGGGTGAAGACGATCAGCATGATGATAAGGACGGAGATCGCGGATCTGATCAGTCTCTTGAAAATATAACCCTTATTCATAGGAACAACTCCTAACAATACAAATTGAGGGCTAGTCGAATGAGCTTCTACTAGCCCTCAATTCATGATTTAGATCAATTTGTGATTATGCGTGTGCGTCAGCGATCAATTACCGGCAAGCCAGGCTTCCTTCGCGGTATTGTATTCGTCGGCGGTTACAGGGCTATCATAAACAACCATGTACTTGAAGTAAGGAACAACGTTGTAAGAAGCCTGACCGTACATGCCGTAGCCGGCGGAGAAGGGCTTCACGTTGGATACCGTAAGAGCGGCGCCTCTGGTGGCGAAGGGTCTGAGGATACCGTTGGCAAGCAGTTTGGCTTCAACCTGAGCAAAGAGATCGATTCTCTCGTCGCCGGTAGCAGCGTTGGCCTGATCCATAAGGGGCTTGATATCGGTAAGGCCGATGGCCTTCAGAGCTTCCGTCTGAGAAGCGGGACGCTCGGTGTCAGCGGTGATCACCGGGGTGATACCGGAGTAGAGGAGCATGTCGCCGTCGGTGGGATCGAAGCAGTGGATGTAGGTGTAGGGATCGCCGTAGTCGGGGCCCCAGCCTGCAGCAAAGGCTACGTCCATGGAGTTGTCTTCGCCGCGCTCATTGGTGTAGTAAGCGTCCTGGGTCTGCTCATCGTTATCCATGAAGATCAGGTCGATCTTTACATACTCGCCGATGGCGTCTTCAATGGATTTCTGCATGGCGAGAGCCATGTTCTTGCCCTGTTCGTCGGTGCCGTTTTCAACAACGTCCAGATGTACGGGCCAAGCGGAAACGGAATCGCCAAGCTCTTCCTTCGCCAGTTCCATGAACTTAACAGCTCTCTCGGGGTTGTACCAGGCGTCCTGACCGTCGTTCAGGTCGATGCCGGCGAACATATCGTTCTCCTGCTCAAGGTACTTGGTTACAAGAGAACCGTAGGTTTCACCGGTGCTGAGGGTAGAGAAGGTGTAGGGAACCAGCGTGTTTCTGGCTCTGTCTTCCGCGATCTCGCCGAGAGCTACTTCGTAGTAAGCCTTCTCGGAATAAGCGGCGTAAACGCCAAGACGGAAGTTCTTGTTGAGGATCGCAGCGCGCGTGTCAGCCTTCTGCGCATCGGTTTCCTTAGCAGTGGTGCTCTTGTTGGCGTCGGTCCACAGAGCGTAGGACTGTCTGTCCCAGTTGAAAGCGCCCCAGAAGGAGGTGGAAGTGGTCAGGCTCTTGTACTGGTTATTCGGGAAGAGCTCGTTTGCCTTTGCTACCATTTCGGGTTGGCCGAGCTGGATCGCGGTGGCGGTAACTTCCTTGCTCACATACATATTGAAGTTCTGCATGGGGTCTTTGTTGTCGGTATAGGTAACGGTTACGTGCTGAACGTGAACGTTGTCCTTATCGTAATACAGGGGGTTGGCGTCGAACTTAACTTCCTGGCCGGGAACAACGGAAGACAGGATGTAGCAGCCGTTGTACAGGATGGAAGAGGGATCAACAGCGCCGAACTTGTCGCCCTGAGACTCAAGGAACTCTGCATTCAGAGGTCTGAGAACGTTGTAGGTGGTCAGACCGTCGAAATAACCGCAGGGGCCGGTCAGGGTGTAGGTCAGCTTGTTGCCTTCGGCTTTGATGCCAACGTCGTCCCAGCTGCCGGTGCCGTCCGCATACTCGGCAAGGCCCTTGATCAGGCCCTTAACCAGGTTGAGAACAAGGCTCTGAGAATCAGCGGCGTGCTTCAGACCGGTAACGAAGTCTTCCGCCTTAACGGCGTCGTATTCTTCACCGGCAGAGGTCGCCCAAACAGCGTCGTCACGGATGGTGAAGGTCCACTCGGAAGCGTCTTCGTTGTGGTCCCACTCGGTGGCCATACCGGGAACCAGCTTACCGTGAGAATCCTGCGTAAGCAGACCTTCGGTAAAGTTGCTGGTGAAGTCGCCGTTGGTGCTGTGGTTATCATAGATGTAATCCAGCGTGGTGATGTTGAATTCGTAAAGCATGCTGTAGCTGTCTACAGTGGTTTTGCCCTCGTCGATCGGATCAGCCGTGGTGCCGGAGGGAGTTGCGGGGTTCGTGGTATTGTCGTTGGTTGCAGGCTTCTTGCCGCCGCAGGACGCCATAAGAAGCACAAAGACCAACGCAAGAGTCAGTGCAAGAATTCTTTTCATTAGATTTCCTCCTGGGAACCTCTGATAGTATGATCGGGTTCCGCGTTGTAATTTTACGGTTCTGTTTGTATTGTTTGCCGCAACCGGAGCGTGAACCGTATTCGCTGACGGTTATCGGCGTGTTCGGGGAGCGGGGATCCCCTGTTTTACGTATGTTTTCCGTCTGGCAGATGGACGTACTGAGCCCGCGATACACCTCTTTTCTTTTGATAATGAGCGTTTGTAAACGGATGTCGGTTACAGGGTTCTTTTCGGATTATTTACGGCGGATCCCTGCGGAATCCCTGCCTTGAACCCTGTTCTATATATGATCCGGAAATATTTTTCCGGCATATACGCCGTAATTAAATGTTTTTATATAAAATGATAATACCATAATTTTCGTGAAATTTCAATAGGATTTTATAAAAATGTTGATTGTGAATCCGGAACTTTTCCGGAAAAACGCGCCCGCTTTTGCCTACAGAACGGCGAAACGCAGCAAATCCGGATCATACGCCATAAAAACAAATCATATTTCCGTAAAAAATATAGCACACGGATCGGTTGTTGTAAATAGAATTTGCAAAATTGTAATTTTTTTATTCAGTATATACCATTCGTTTTTTGCGGCGCGGCGGCAAATTGGGTGTTTACCTTTTTGCCGCGGTGTGGTACAATCAAGGCGTTCGGCGCCGTAGTTTTAAGCGGCGTACATATGAAGAAAAGGGACCCCGATGCTGTATAATTATAAAACTACCATACGCGCCTGCTTTGTGGGATACGTTGTGCAGGCGATCATCAATAATTTTGCGCCGCTGCTGTTTGTGACGTGGCAAACGGATTTCAGGCTGCCGCTGGCGCAGATTACGCTGCTGATCACGGTGAACTTTCTTACGCAGCTGTGCGTGGATCTGTTCGGCGCGCTGTTTGCCGACCGGCTCGGGTACCGTGTGTGCGTTGTGGCGGCCCACGTGTTTTCCGCTTTGGGGCTGATCTTTATGGCGGTGCTGCCCTATGCGCTGCCGCCCTATGCGGGGGTGCTGATCTCCGTGATCACCTGCGCCGTGGGCAGCGGGCTGATCGAGGTGCTTGTGAGCCCCATCATGGAGGGCTGCCCCACGCCGAATAAGGCCAGCGCAATGAGTTTACTGCACTCCTTTTACTGCTGGGGGCAGATGGGGGTCGTTTTGCTCTCTACCCTGTTCTTTATGCTGGCCGGCAGGGGGCAATGGCGTTGGCTTGCGTTGATCTGGGCGCTGATCCCCATCGGGAATACGGTCGTTTTTACGCGCACGCCTCTGCCCACGCTCCTGCCGGAGGGGGAGAAGGGGATGACCTTCGGCGAGTTGTTCAGAAATAAATACTTTCTGATCTTCGGTGTGATGATGCTTGCGGCAGGCGGATGTGAATTGGCGGTGAGCCAGTGGGCTTCCGCCTTTGCGGAAACGGGCCTGGGCGTCGGCAAAACCGCGGGAGATCTTATGGGGCCGATGCTGTTCGCCGTGCTGATGGGCGCGGCGCGGCTGTTCTTCGGTAAATTCGGCGCTAAGCTGGATCTTGAAAAAATGATGCTTCTGTCGGCGGCGCTGTGCGTCTTCTCTTATCTGCTTGCCGCGCTGTCGCCGTGGCCGCTGCTCAGCCTTGCGGGATGCGCCCTTACGGGCCTTGGCGTGGGGATCATGTGGCCCGGCACCTTCAGCATCGCCGCGGGCAAGCTGCCCCGGGGCGGCACCGCGCTGTTTGCGCTGCTGGCGCTGGCCGGCGATCTCGGCTGCGCCTCCGGCCCCACCGCCGTCGGCTGGATC
>CAMOVW010000128.1 GCA_946627725.1 uncultured Clostridia bacterium | reverse complement strand
GATCCCTCTGATGAGAAATCCTTAACTTAATGACATTGGGACGGTTCTATGTCTTTTTGTTCTTCCAACTTGCCGATCTTTGCAAACTTTAAAGACATAGAAGCCGTCCCCATGTCCGGGCGCCTTTTTTGCAAACCAACTGCTCAACGCTCAACGCTCAATGCTTCTCGATAAATTATAATTTGCTTCCGAATTTTAAATTCTTTTTCAAAACCTATTTAAATTGCTTTCATTTTCTGCTAAAATAATCAGGCATACGATTTTACGGGGGTTGCGGTATGAAACGGATCATTGCTTTGTTGCTGGCGGTCGCGCTTACGGCGGGGCTGTTTTCCGGCTGCCGCAAATCGAGTATTACCGCCCTTTATTTTGCCGCCGCCGGCGTTGCGGGCAGTTTTGACCCCCAGGTGGCGGATCCCGGCGTTGTGAGCGTTGTGGTGCGAAACTGCTTCGAGGGCCTTGTGGTTCCGGATGAAACCGGCAAGGCGCAGCCTGCCGCGGCCCAGCGCTGGTCCGTATCGGCGGACGGCAAAACCTACACCTTTACCCTGCGGCAGGGCGCGAAATGGCACGTTTCCGATACCGTTCGCGGCGGTCTGGAAGGCAAACTGCCTGAGAACTTTCAGCCGGACGTTACGGCGGATGATTTTGTGTTTGCGCTTCGAAGGGCGGCAGACCCCAATACCGGCGCTCGTGACGCGGATATGCTGAAAAATATCACCGGCGCCGAAGCGGTGCTGAAAGGCGAAGCCCCGCCGGAGAGCATCGGCGTAACCGCCACAGGTAAATATACCCTGCAGATCACGCTCAACGAACCGGAGCCCGGTTTTCTTGAGGTGCTTTCGCAGCCGCTGTGTATGCCCTGCAACGAAACCTTTTTTGAAGCCACCGGCGGCCGCTACGGCCTGCTGATGAAGTATATCATCTCAAACGGCCCTTACTATATGACCCGCTTTGAGGATACCTCTTTCCGTCTGGTAAAGGATGAAGCCTATACCGGCCCTCACCCGGCGAAAACGGACGTGATCTGGCTATACAGCAATCTTACGGAGGATACCGTAATATCCCGTCTGGCGGAAAGGGATCTCTCCGCCGCGTATCTGTCCGCCGCCACCGCAGAAAGCACAAAGCTGCGCGGCAGCGTTCTGAACGCCGACGATATGCTGCGGGGCGTATTGTTCAACTGCGCCGAAGGCGCGCTCTCTAACCTCAATGTGAGAAAGGCTTTCCTGCAGGCGGCTTCCGTGGCTTCAACGTGCAATGTGTTCAATAAAGAGCCTGCCGCCGCCGTTTGCCCGGCGTCGCTGTCGCCGAAGGCCGCTTTTTCCGCGGGGGACGACGCCGCAGCCGCGTTGAAATCGTTGGAGGCGGGTATGAAAGAGCTGGAAGAAACGGAGCTTACGTTTACCCTGCTTTGCGAAGAAAAATATGACGCGGGGCTGCGCTATCTGCTGCAGACCTGGCAGATCGCTTTCGGCATGAAATGCACTGTAAGCGTGCAAACCGTAACGGAAGAGGAGCTGCGTTCCAAGGTGGAAGCAGGGGAGTATGATATGGCCTTTTACCCCGTGCAGGCTTCCGTTTACAGCCCGGCGGAGTATTTTTCTCAATTCTCCTCCACGGCAAAGAAGCCGCTCGGCGGGTTGGCCGATCCGGCGTATGACAAGGCTGTAAACGCGCTGCGTTACTGCACCGAAGCCGCCTTACCGCAGGCGCAGAAAAACGCGGAGCAGCTGCTGATAGGCAGCGCCGTGTTCCTGCCCGTGTGGAACGAGGGCACCAGCCTTGCGTGCGTAAGCGGACTTGCCGGCGTACATCTGCTCAGCGGCAGCGACCGGCTGTACTTATATGACGTGGAAGAGTGACCCCGTCCGGCGCTCTTGAAATGATCCCATGGGAAGGAGAAATATAAAAAATGTCTGTAGTAAAACCCTTTGCGGCCGTTCGCCCGAAGCCGGAATTCGCCGGTCGGGTTGCGGCTCTGCCCTATGACGTAATGAATACCGAAGAGGCTGCCCTGCGCGCCGCGCACAACGATCTTACCTTTTTGCGTGTGGACCGCGCCGAGATCGATTTTCCCGCCGGTACGGATCCTTACAGCCCCGCCGTGTATGCCAAAGCCGCCGAAAACCTGCATGCATATGAAAAAAGCGGTATCTGTCTGCGCGAAACCTCGCCCCGGTTTTACGTATACCGGCAGCAGATGGGCGAAACCGTTCAGACCGGCATCGTGGGCTGCGCCTCGGTTGACGATTACCTGAACGGCGTGATCAAGCGCCACGAACTCACCCGCGCGGATAAGGAAGAAGACCGCATCCGCCACGTGGATACCTGCAACGCCAATACCGGCCCCATCTTTCTTGCCTACCGGGGCAGCGACGCCCTGCGCGCGCTGCTTTCGGATTACACTTCCCGCGCGCCGGAGTACGATTTTGTTTCCGAAGGGGACGTGAAAAACACCGTATGGGTGGTGGACGAGGCCGATAACGATAAAATCGAGCAGGCCTTTGCCGCCATCCCCGCCTTATATATTGCGGACGGGCACCACCGCTGCGCTTCCGCCGTAAAGGTGGCGCTCAGGCGCCGCGCCGAAAAGCCGGATTATGACGGTACGGAGGAATTCAACCGGTTTCTTGCCGTATTTTTTGACGCGGCGGATCTGAAGATCATGGATTATAACCGCCTGCTGAAGGATACCAACGGCCATACGGCGGACGAGCTGTTCAACTTGCTGGGTGAGATTTTTGATATCCGAGAAGAATCCGCCCCCGTTGCCCCTGCAAAGCGGCACGAATTCGGTATGTTTTTTGAAAACCGCTGGTACCGCCTGACTCTGAAGCCCGGCATTGCGGATGATGCGGACCCCGTTGCGAGCCTTGACGTAAGCCTGCTGCAAACGCTGGTCAACGAGCCCATCTTCGGCGTGGGCGATCCCCGTACCGACAGCCGCATCGATTTTGTGGGCGGCATCCGCGGGCTGAAAGAGCTGGAAAAACGCTGCCGCGAAGATATGACGCTGGCCTTTTCGATGTATCCCACCTCTATGGAAGAACTGATGCGCATCGCCGACGCGGGCAGGATCATGCCGCCCAAATCCACCTGGTTTGAGCCGAAGCTGCTCAGCGGTTTGTTTATCCATTATCTCGCATAGGGCAAATTAAACGGAAAATCAGATCGATATGAGCGGATTTTCTAATAAAAAAATAAAAAAAACTCTTGCAATTCACCGTGATATCTGTTATCATGTTGTTTGCTGATTTATAAAAAAGGAATTATCCTTAAAAATAAAGGAGGTGTGCTCAGATGGCAAAATGTGATTATTGCGGCAAGAGCGTTCAGTTCGGTATTCAGGTGTCCCACTCACACAGAAGATCCAACAGAACCTGGAAGCCCAATGTAAAAAGGGTGAAGGCTATAGTCAACGGCACTCCCTGCAGAGTTTATGCCTGCACACGCTGCCTGCGTTCTGGCAAGGTAACCCGCGCGGTTTGATGTAACAATCAAAAGAAAACAACCGAGGCAATCAAGCCCCGGTTTTTTCTTTTTTCGGATCGTTCAAATTATAATTTGTCACGCACCTGCGCGCCAAATTATAATAGTGAAGAAGTAAGAGTGAATAGTGAAGAAGAAAGGGGCCTGCGGCCGGCATTATATAATGGGTAAGGGCGCAGCCCTTCCTCCACTCTTCACTCTTCACTCTTACCTCTTACCTCAATTGCAGTTTATCGCTGCGCGATAAACTGCAATTTACCGCACCCTCATTTTACCCTCACCGCGCCGCATTTGGGACAGGTATCGCCGTGTTTGCTGCAATTGAATGTTTTGCCGCAGGAGGCGCATTTCACCTTTTCATGCGCATGGCCGTAGTGCGACGTGATTTTTTGATCGTTCGCCGCGGTATAAGGGATGCTGAACGCAGAATCCGCCGTATTGCTGCCGTTCACATACTTCACCAGATCTGCTGCGAGAACATATGCAGAACTCGGGAACGCATAAATGCCTTTCGCTTTCTTTTGATTAACCGAAAAATACCAAAATGATTCCCCCTGTTGAACTTTGTGGTATGCTTCAGATTCGATCTGATGGGCGCCGGAGGCAGCGCCGCGGATATAGTAGGTTGTGGGATCGTCGGAACTGCTGCGGGAGTATTTGTCTGAAACAACATCCTGCAGTATCTTAAAATCTCCGTTTTGAATGGCGCGCAGCACCGTGTATTTCTTAAAGGGAGATACAAAAAGAGGTATACAAAGAAGAGAAAGCAGCCCAAGGAGTATAAGACTAACGGTTGTGCTGCCGCTTCTGAATATAGGAATGCATACCACTAAAAGCATAAGAAGCAATGCGATCATAATTCCGGTATAAAGCTTGAATTCCAATTCTAATTTTTTTTCTAAAGAAGACCGGTCGATAATGATCAGACCCTGTTCGTTGCGATTACGTTCTTTTTGTTTCATTTTTGTCTATCCTTTCTAAATAAAATCCATGGTGTTTGCCGTGCCGCATTTTGGGCAGATATCGTGTTCCTTTGTGCTGAATCGCGTTCCGCAGAAAGAGCATGTCACATTGCTTCCGAATTCACGTTTGCGGGACCGCTTTTCAGGGTATTTCTGTTGCTTCGTGTTGCGGTTTTGGTATTGTGTATCAGTATGATACGGGGTTTGTCTTTTATCTTCTTCCTTTTCTGTGCTTTTGTGAAAGAATTCCTTCATATCGTTATATTTCTGTTGCTTCTTTTTCTGCATGTGTCTTTCTTCCTTTAATATTGAATTGCCTTTTTTATAAAAAACGCTGCGGCACGTTTTGGTCAAAGAGCAGATGCAGCCCGTGCAGGGCGCGGGTACACATCAGGTACATTACCCGATCTTCCGGCAGCGCCTTCGTTGAAAGCGGCAGTATCACGTGGTCGAATTCCAGCCCTTTCGCCAGCGAAACGGGCATACAAACGGGGCGGCCCGAAAGGGTCTGCTGTTCGCCGGTGAGCAGATCGCAGGCGGGAAAGCGGCTTTGCAGCTTTCTGTAAAAACTTTCCGCGGCTTTTACGGTGGGCAGCAGTACGCAGGCGGAGCGGCCCTGTTCGGCGGCTTTTTGCAGGATCTCCGCGGCTGCAGCGGCAGCCTCCGGCGTTACGGCGATCTCCGGCGCGGGGCCGGAGCGGTCAAACAGCTCGTAATCCGGCGCTTCCGGCGGTAAAAAACGCTTTGCGTAGGCGCCGATCTCTTTTGTGGAGCGGTAGCTTTTGGATATCGTAACCGTGTCGGCGCCGTACAGGGCGGCGATCTCCTCCGCCGCGCAGGTGTTTGCCGCCGGAGCGATACCTTGATTCGGATCTGCCAGAACGGTAAATACCGCCTTCGGATACAGTGCGCGTATGATGTGATGCTGCAGGGGCGCGTAATCCTGCGCTTCATCGATCAGTATGTGGGTGGGCTGGTATTTTTCTGCGCTTCTGCCGATGCGCACGCTGAGATACAGCATGGCGGCGGCGTCTTCAAAGTAAAGTTCGTTATTCTGAATACGGGCGCAAAGCGCGGTGTAAAACGCATCTTCTCCGTAAAACGAGAGATACGTCTCTTTCAGCAGCCCCGCAGGGTCGTCGGAAGCGGCTGTTTCCGCCATATGCCGCGCCCCCTCAAGCACACGTTTGCGCAGGCGGAAATACTGCTGCGTATAGCTTTCCCCGGCCTCGCTGCGGTCCAGCAGGGTTTGCAGCAGAGCCTTGCGGTGGATCAGAAAATAGTTTTCCAATTCGTCCGCAACCCAATCCGCCACCGTCTGCAGCCGGTTTTTTACCGGCACTCTCGGGGGCAGCCCGTGAAATCTGTGTTCCATGACTTCCGCTGAAAGGGCGAGGTCTTCCAGAATGTAAATATTCTTAAATTTTACCGGCAGCTGCGCGGTGCGCTCTTCCATTTGGGCGATAAACGCAGGGTCGTATATCCGCTTTACGTTTTCCGTGCGGAAGGCGTTTTTTTCCAGCAAGGCCTGCGTCTGCAGCAGCGCGCTCTGTATGCTGTATCCGGGCAGGAACCGTTCAAACAGCTCGCCGAAGCTCACCGCAATGGCGTTGGTTTCGCCCAACGCGGGCAATACGGAGGATACATAAGAGCGGAACGCGGCATTACCGGTAAACATCAGCGTGGACGCAGGCTTGCTGTTTGTGCTTGCCTGATACATCAGCCATGCCAGCCTGTGCATGCCAACGGCGGTCTTTCCGCAGCCTGCCGGGCCGAATACCGCCAGCGTTCTTTGGGCGGAATAACGGATCGCCGCGTTCTGTTCCCGCTGGATCGTATAAACGATGGGCTTCATATGTTCCCCTGCGCCGCCGGAGAGCACGTCGGAGAGCACCGCGTCGTCTATGTGCAGTTGAGCGTCCCAGTAGTTTTTCAGCGTACCGTTCTGAAAGGTGTATTGCCGCAGCCGGGTGATTTCGCCGCCGATCTCGCCGCCGGGGGCGGTATAGGAGGCTTTCCCCAATTCTCCGAAATAAAACAGGGAACTGATGGGTGCGCGCCAGTCGTAAACAAGAAACCGCCGTTTTTCTACCAGAGATTTCAGCCCCACGTAGATCTCTTCCTGCTCGTTATCGTCCGCATAGGTAAAATCCACCCGCCCGAAATAGGGCGCCTTGCGCACCTGCTCCAGCAGCCGGACTTCCGCCCGTTTCTGCTCTGCTTCGGAAATGATCTTTTCGTTTTCTCTCACAAGGGCGTCGGAATCGCCGTAAACCGAACCGAAGGGGTTCTCCGCGATAAAGCTCCGGTTGCGTTCCCGCACGATATCGCCGCTCTCGCCGGCTTCCTTCCGCAGCCGCGCCATCTCTTTTTCAATAAAAGCGGCGGTTTCGGCTGCCTTTTGCAATTCTTTCTCTTCCATAGCTGCGCCTCCTTTCCTTTTAAATATTATAACTGTATTCGTTAGAATTGCAAGTCTTGCTTTTTGCCGCCGTATATGTTATAATAGCTACAGAAAACAGAACAGGCCCGCTTCCTTTCCCGGATGCGGGTTCTTTTTTTGGTTCTTCACGGAAATCTGTGCAATATTTTTTTCAGATTACGGACAGAACAACTCAATAATGCAGCGAAAAAAACACCGTGACCGAAAACCGTCTTGAATAAGTTAATACAACATTGCGTTGTGGAACATTGTTGAACCCTGTTGACTTGCGCACAATTATTATGGTAAAATCTGCCTACCTTGCCGCGCGCCGCGCCGGTGGGAAAGAGAAAACCAAAAAGGGGACGACAAAACATGGAACACAACAAACTTCAATTCTTCAACAAACCGAAAAAAGCCAAGCTTATGGGCCTGCTGCTTGTTTTCTGCTGGATCATCCTTTGGAACGTGATCTACCAGCTGCTGCACGCAAAGGGCTGGACCCATCTCGGCGGCCTTGAGATCGTGAACTGGTCCTTCTTCATCAGCGTTACCATCTTCTTTATGCAGGAGGAGCTTTCGTATAAAGAGCGCTTTCTTACCACGCTTCTGGGCGGCGCCGTCGGTTTGCTGATCGCGGCGGGCGTTGTGAAGGGCACCGTGCTTTTGATGGGGGCGGGCGCTTCTCACGCGCTGGGCGTTTCTGTGATGCTGATCGTTGCCATCGCGGCGCTGATCCTTCTGCAGCCGGTGCTGCCGTACCTGTTCAATAACGTGGGCTTCTGCTATTTTATCATCTCCCTGATCAGCTCCAAAGATACCATTACGAATCTGCCGAGCAATCTGTTTTCGCTCTTGCTGGGCAGCCTGATATTGAACCTCGGCTGCAGCCTGATACTGAACCTGTACAAAAAAGCCATGATGAAAAAAGCGAAAGGGTAATAGAATAAGAACCGGGAGCGCATCCCGGTCCTTTTACTGTTTGGGGTTATTTAAAGAACATATACGCCTGGCATTTGATCATGCCGTTGTAGAGCTTGCGGCGCTTATCCGCTTTTCTGCCGAAGCTTTTCTCAAAATCCTCGTCGGAGGTGATCACGGTGTAGCTTCTGCCCCGGGCGGGGATAAAGCGCTGCCCCAGCACCCGGTAGATGGCTGCGGCCTGCGTATTGTCCAAAAGCCGCTCGCCGTAGGGCGGGTTTACGATCACGGTGGCCTTTTCGGTCACGGGCTCAAATTCGCGTACGTCCTTTTTTTCAAAGGTGATATATTGATCCACCCCGGCGCGCTTTGCGTTCTGCCGGGCGGCGGCAAGGGCGGCGTCGTCGATATCGGAGCCGTAAGCGCGAAATTCCACGTCGTGCCGTTCCAGGCTGCGGGCCAGCGCCCTCTCCTCATCCCAGATCGCCTTCGGCGCCTGCCGCCAGCGGTCTGCGGTAAAGCGGCGGTTTACGCCGGGGGCAATGTTCAGCGCCATCAGCGCCCCTTCGATCAGTATGGTGCCGGAGCCGCACATGGGGTCGTACAGCGTGTGGTAGTGCCGCAGGTGCGAGATCTCGCAAAGCGCCGCCGCAAGGGTCTCTTTTAAGGGCGCGGCGTTGGCCTCGGGCCGGTAACCCCGCTTGTGCAGCCCTCTGCCGGAGGTATCTATGGTGAGATACACCACGTTTTTCATAATGGAAAACTGTATCTGATACAGGTTGCCGCTCTCTTCAAACCAGGGGATCTCATACGTGGCCTTCAGCCGTTCCACCACGGCCTTCTTGATGATGCTCTGGCAATCGCTTACGCTGAACAGATCGGAATTCAGCGAATACCCTTTTACGGGGAATTTATCGGTTTTGCCGATCCATTTTTCCCACGGCAGCCGCTTCGTGCCCTGAAACAGTTCCTCAAAGCTGTGGGCCTCAAACGAACCCACCACCACAAGGATGCGCTCCGCAAACCGGGATCGGATATTGGCGCGGGCCAGCATATGCGCGTCGCCCGCAAAAAACACACGGCCGTTTTCGGCCCGGACGTCCTCGGCGTCCATCGCCCGCAGTTCGTCCGCGATCAGTCCCTCCAGCCCCAAAAGGCAGGGGACGCAGAATTGAAAATTCATAATGTTTTCCTTTTTGATGTTTGGTAAAATATAATTTATCTGTTCGCTGCGCGAACGGGCGAATGCACCTTCGGTGCGGGAGGA
>CAMOVW010000127.1 GCA_946627725.1 uncultured Clostridia bacterium | reverse complement strand
CCAAGCCCCGTATGTATAATTGGCGTTTGAATCAACACTACAATTTCGGATGTAAATGTGCCCGTTATCCAGAATAAGAAGATTCGCGCTTGCCTGCACCGCTGGAGAAGTTGCCGGGCGGTTAAGCCGGAAAACCGATCCCGCGCCAGTTGCCCCAGTTGGACGATTTGCAAAGGCTGTTACATCATCGAAGTTATCAATATAGCCGGAAAGCACGAACATAGGAGCATTAAAATCGGTGATGGTTGATCCAGAGATTGTTTGCTGTTTCAATGCGTTTGCATAGAATGTGGTGTAATCTGCTGGAATACTTGCAATGGTATTTCTTCCAGTGGCTTCGATGTTGGCTTGCGCTTCGGCTTGAATTGTGCCGACAGAATCAGCAAAAATATTGATCCAGTTTTGATATGCCGCCTCAAACCCACCAATCAATTCATCATACTGCGCTTGCATCTGATCCAGCAGGGTTTGCAATTCCTCCGCCATCGCCGCGATATTTTCATCTTTCGCCGCGCTCATCGCCGCGATTGCATCGGCAAGCCATTGTTCTGCACTCTCAAATTTCAGTTTAAAATCCTTCACCACTTCCAAAATCCAATCCAAGTTAAGATTTTGCAAGTTCGTGTATGGGAAATGCTCATAAAGGCCCATCCCGATTCCCTCCTTTAATAAACCATGATGCAGAAATATTGTTTAAATTCTTCAACAATCCAATTGTAAATATCCAGTTTGGGCGCGACTTGCAATTCTGATTCCAGCATCTGCTGGGAAGTAGTTACACCGATATTTCCGTGTGTTCTGCCCGTTCTGGTGCTGGTGTCCGTTCCGCTTTCGCTTTCGCTGTTGGTAACCGTTCCTAATCCATTTCCCGTTGACTGCCGGGCATTTACAAGCGATTCGCTATTAAATCCAGCGACCTTTTCTGTAACTGTTGAATTGCCGGAGCTTTGGCTATTTCCGCTTCCGCTTTTCTGGTGACTTCCCTGATCCGTCCATGTTTCCTGTCTATCGTAATTTTCCAGCGGATTATATTCTATCTGTGCAACGGCCCACATTCTCGACCATGTGATAGCGCGGGAAATGCTCCATGTACCAATTGCCGCTTTGAGAACATCCGGCTTGCTGTATACTACATTCAGTTCGCCTAAATCCAGCAGAATTTTATTGATTAGCGCTTCTTTATTCATTCCTGCCGGGACGTTCAAATTCTCGAAGATTGTATCATCAAATTTATAGATTCCCAATATTGATAGAGTCGTGTTTGCCATAGTCTGTGCCTCCTTCCTCCGGCTTGATCCTCCAATCAACGGAAAGATCCAGCCCGAACATATCATTGGCGATGCGGATTCCTTTTTGCAGTTCATCTAACCAAAGGGAGCATTTTGCGAATGTTTCCACGTTGTTAGCGTTCACTTCATCAGTTAAAAGGCGTTCTTTCTTTTCTGTGTTTGCGTTCGGAATGCCAATATCTGTATCAAACATATTTTCGATCATTCGCAGGCAATCAAGCAGTTTATCCACGATGAAATTTTGCCCCACGTTCTGATCAAACGCCATCCAAGAGGGCTGGCCCTGATCATCAAGCAAGTTTTTGTCAGTGACGACTGCTGGCTTGCCTCCGGCGACATCATCATAAATCTGCTTTAGCGTTTCAGCAAACGCCTTATTTTTTGCGAATAGCAAATAGGAAAGTTTGCTGTTTACCAGATTTACCCCGGCCGATTCAGATGCAACTGCCATTAAATCCGCATAGTATGTGATAATATCCCAGATGCCGCCATAATCCGGCTGAAGTTTGATCAAAGCGCAGTCAACGCCGATTTTAGGGCGTAAATTCCGCTTGATAAGCGGATTCGCAATTACCGCGTGTGTGGGCCTATAATACACATCATAGCCATATAAGCCGCAATTCTGTGCGATCACCCCAAATTTATCTGTATTGATAACGCAGAAATAGCCCCGGCAGTAAAGAACGTATTTTACAAAATCTTCCGCCCAGCTCTCCGGCATTTCCCATTTAAAAACAGAAATTGCTTTTTGGAGGAGATACCGCTGGAAAAAACGCGCAAGCCCGGTATTCTGGGAATGGACGATTCCCGGCTTTTGTAGTGATGTAATAGCGTTTTGATAATCAAACATAAACGGCGCATTTAGCATAATGGTTTCCACCACCTTTTCCGATTTTTCAGCCAGCCCAGCAGCCAGGGCGGAAGGCCAATCCCGCCCGTAATATTTTCGTAGACGTAGCGCGCATGGTATTTTCTGTTCGCCATCGTTGCGGAGGGATCCGCAGGGCGGAGGTAGCTATACACAAATACTTCCGTTAGAAAATCCGTGTTCTGGGTGCTTTGTGAAAACTCGTTAAAGCTCATATTCCAAGGCGCTGTTCGGTAAAATTCAAGGCCATTTGCTTTTTCATACATCAAGCGTTCCATCTGTTTCGGTCCGTTGTTTTCCCAGTCCGTAACGGCCCAATCGCTATATAGCGTGTAGGGCGTCCATTGCAGGAGGCCATATCCGCCGCTATATGGCGTACCGCCTTGCCATTGCCCCGGGGAAAGCCCCGATTCAGCCCACATATTGCCCACAATGGCGGCTGCGCTTTCCCGGGTGAAGCCCTGCCGCAGAAGGAAAGCCATAGCCAACCGGGCGTTATGATCCTTTTCGTCTTGCGTAAGGCTCATGTATACGTTTGTGTAGTACCACCCCAAATACATATCCGCCATGCCGCAATCACTCCAAGTAAATACCGCCATCCAATAGGCTGTTGATCATTGAAATTTCCGCATCATATCCAGCTATTTCTACATGGGCACCACTCGTTTGCACGTATGCCCCGGTGTAGTTCCCCAGCCGATCATATTTACATACCGGGCGACCTTTATCCTGCATTGCATCATTCACCAAAATTGCCCAGCTAATCATGAGAGTCGGCTCAATATTGTAAACCGACATATTACCATTTTGACCGATGGTTGAGAGCTGGGGTGTTGATCCAAGTAAGCCATCCCCAATAGCTGATGCCGTATTTACTCGCGCCTCATTCAAATTCCATGAAAATTGGTCGACAAATTTTCCAATTGCGCTTTTTGCCATATAGCCGCCAATATCCCCGACTGAAATTTGTGCCATTTGTATTGGAATTGCTACTTGCGCTGTGTGGTAAGAAAGATTTACTGATATGTTTCCTCCAGATTCCCTTGTTGGTACATATATTCCAAGAGTGCCAACGCCGCTGATAAGATCAACGAAAATATCTAACAACAAATCAAGTTTATATTGTGGCCATGAATCGCTTCCAGTTGGTATCCAATGCGCTCCAGCGATCAACGATCCATCTAATTCAATTTCTCCGAAGGGTGGAAATAAGATTTTATAATTGCTATATGGCGATGTGTTAAGAAAATCACCACGATCAAATGCTTGTGGATGGTTCGGAATTGTAAATTGATGATTATATCCATTATTGGTTAAAAGCGTAATACAATATCCATCTGATTCCATCCGGTAAGCGGATACATTTAAAGTCCACCAACCAACATTAAGAGTGGTGACAAATGTAAATTTGTTTGAAGGGAGAGTAATTGAAAATGGGAACCAATTTATTGTGGTAATATACTGATACGGATTGAAAATTGAACGATACAGCGTATCGCCCAAATCCGGATTTGTTGTGGATATATCAGTCCAGCCTGTATCAGTAAGAAGCGCCGCTTTCAAATCCATAAATTGTCCGGCCTGCATAATATAATATGAAACGGCACCTACTGAATCCTCATCATTATTGATTATTCCTACCACATAAAATCCATCATCAATATCATGTTTCCACATTTGCTTTGCAAGTGTTGAGCTACCATCCAGATAAAAACGATCATACTGTTTTCTCCCGATTGCCGGATACATTGTATCAATAATATCCCCATCGTAACCGGTTCCGGCCCGTGTGATATAATCAGTGCTATTTATAATTTGCGTGTTGTAGGTAGCCAGCACATCCACCGCCAGCGATGCCCACCAAAGCCGCCCGGAATATTCCCAATTGGAAACATAATAATATCTTCCAAACGCCGCAATATATGCGTAATTATAGGCTTGCGGATTCGTAGTTAATCCCAAATCCAGCCCAATAACCGGGGACATAATATTACAAGGCTCTTTCAATACGCAATTGTACGTTGTAGGCGATCCCGTGGGGCGCTTTGTACTATTCGATTTTTTCGCAAACTGGTAGAAATTCACCGCCACCGCCATACAATCACCCCATTTTACCGCCCCGGCATGGTGGCATACCGGGGCGGTGTTTTCGTTTTAGTCCAGAAGCAGAATGACAGATTTTTCGGTATGATCCACAAAGGATTTCTGATAGTCCTTAAGCCAGAAGTTCTGGTAGTCTGCGCGGGCGTTGTAAGGGCTGGGCTTCATAGTGGAGCGCAAAACGGTATAGCCTGCCGCTTCGCGATCACAGATTACACCGAACACATTAGAAGCAGTTACAGCGTTCTGGGCGTTCACTACCGCGCCATTTGCTCCAATGTAGCAGGGCTTGATGTTGATCTGGGAGGGATTCTTGATAGCCTGCCAGAAGTTCACGGTTTCCGTATCGGCCAGGCGCAAATAGTTATCATGGAAGGTATCGGCCAAGACCTGCATTTCGATCTGATACTGCGCAGGAGCGTACAGGTAGATGCGCTGATCTTCATAAGGAGTGTGACGCATTACGTGCTTTCCATTCACCACCTGCTGGAACATTTCCGATCGTTCGGTGAAAAGGGAAGTGATAGCCGCGATCCGGGAATAGCACCACCGCATGAACGGCGCGAAGTTATCGGGCTGATATACCGTTTGAACCGTAAGGCTCAGGCCAGTAAGGGAATTATATTCGCTCAGAAGATGCACAATCCGGCTTGCATCATTGATATCAATAATCCCTGCCATCAGGTTCACAATGGTGGCCCTGGCCATGTTTTCCCGGCTCTGCTCGAACATGTTGGAAACATTGGTGATGATCATCTGGACGAATCGGCCCAATTCTTCGGGGCTGGAGAAAGCCACTTCCAACTGCTCATCAAAAATGGTATAATGATCCTGATATGTGTTGATACCGTAGAAGTTGGTTTGCAGGATATCAGCCTTTTTAATAATCTGCTGGTCCACGGCCTTTCCTGTTCCGCTGATGGGTGATTCATCATCCTTATAATGTACGGGATATTCTACCGTATCATTATCTTCAAATTCACCATCCGCAATCTGAATTTTTCGGGTGTGCAGTTTGAACATGGGTTCCGAAAATTCCATACCATTGAATTTCCGGTTATAGGGCCGAATGGAAAAGATGGTTTTCCCCAATACCGTGCTAATAGCGCGATATACTTGCTCGTACCCGGTTTTCAGCGTAGTCTGCGCAGACTGAGCAAAGCTCGCGCCGTCAACGGGCGCGATGGAGGCCACCCCCGTGGCCTGTTGCTGAATGGCGTTTGCCAGCGTGGCAATCTGATTAAAAGAAAGTTCTCCGGCACTCATTTTTCCTCATCCTCCTGATTCGTGATTTCTTCCGCAATCGACTCAACAATTGCGGGAGTTTCCGGTTCGTTGATCTGTTCCGGCGCTGGTGCCAATCCAGCACCCAGACCGCCGCTTGTCCCCTCCGACGCGATTCCAGAATATTTTACAGTAAGAGTCCCAATTTCCGCGCTAATCGTATATTCAGGAAGTAGCACATAAGGGATGGGCACATCAAATGGAATGGTTATAGGGTTTACCGCACGCACATATATATATATCGGATTATCAGCAAGCCAAGTTTTAAAATCATCAACCGAAGCAATTCCTGCACTTTCCGGGGCCTGGTAATACACACGGCCCGGATAACCTTGAGATTGATACAGAACCACCGTATTTTCTGATAAATCGGATGATGCCCCCCATCCTACTGTGCAGTTCTCTCCAATCAAAACTTTATTTGTGCCTCTCGCATATTCGATAATTCCGCCTTCTGTAATATAATATTTTGTAAAGCTCGAGCCCTGGAGTTTCACCCAATTGCCATCAGAAGGTAGTTGTACGCGCACGATATCCAACACAATTTCCCGATTGATATAATTCACCTTGCCGCCATATACGCCATCTGGCAGATTTACTTCAATGGGCATTAGGCCATCACTGTTGTGGATTACACTTTTAGTATACTGATTTAGGGGGCGCACATTATCCAATGAGGGTGTTCCTGCACCTGATTGAGATGCCCGCGGGAGATTGTTAATCAGTGAGAGGAAAGGCACACCCGAGCGGGCATTGGATATTCTTATAGAGGCAGCAGTCGTCGGGCTGATCTGCTCATAGTCCGCCACATTCGCTCCGGAAATATCACGCATTCCCCGCGCCTCGTGCATAATCTGCATTACCATTCCGGCAACGCTATTAATTACCGGATCATTAGGCATTTTTCTTTCCTCCATTCCGGCCGGGTGGGTTGATCACCGATGCAATGATATCTTGCACCCCCTCCGGCTGCGGCTGTTGAGCGCCGGAAAGATTCAAATTCTGCATGATAGTTTGCATCCGGTTTCCAAACTGATCAAGCATATTCTGCATCATCCCGGCAAATTCTTTCACCGCGCCACCATCAGGAGCAGGGGCAGGAGCAGGGGCAGGAGCAGGGGCGGGAGCAGGAGCGGGAGCTGGGGCGGAAGCTGGGGCGGGAGCTGGGGCGGGAGCAGGAGCGGGAACAGGTTCGCCCTCCATCTCCATGATTTCCTCTTTAGTATACCCGGCGCGAATCAGTTCCAGAATATCACCTGTTTTCATTTTCGTTATCCTCCAATTTCTGTTTTAGTGCCAGCGTTGCCGCTGTGTTATTGTTGATTGCCGCAGTCACGTTTTTCAGGTCCTCCCGGTGCTGTTCCTGCAAGTGGTTATTCTGCCAGAATAGCGCCACTACACAGGCAATGGGAAAGCCCAAATCCTTGATCATTTGTATTACAGTTTCCACGCCATCACCCCCATAGTTGCTTTGCCGCCTGATATATTTCATATAGCGTAGCATTGCCGAGTATGGGCAGAATATCCAGCAATGAACCGCTATCTGATCCATAATTGATGTATTTGCACAGCCCGTAGTGAGTCCAACGCTTTGAAGCGATATTGTCCATTTGCACGCCGCCAGTGGTGGAATGAATTACCTCCCCGCCGCCAAGATAGATGCCAACGTGTTTCGCGTTGCCCTCGCTATCATTATAGCCGCGCGCTTTTTCGCCGCCATCATATTTCACGGTAAAAAGCCAAGCGCCAGCGGGGATTTTCGCAATATCAGAAATGGCGTTTTTGCTGGAAAGCGCATCCCGCCACATATGATTCGATCCGCGCCAGTCCTTTTTCAAGCCGCAATCTTTCAGCACTCTTTCCACAAGGGCCTGACAATCCAAATCATCATAAGGGATTCCCAGATAATTCCCGGTTCGCGCCTGCTCTACAAACTTTTCCGCGCTGATCACGAGTTATTCCCTCCATAGGCGGGGAGGCTTTCGCGCTGACCGGGCGCGCGGGCGCCCTTCCGGGGCTGGTCGATGCCCACCTCCCCGCGATTTCATTATACCATCTTTGATCATCCTTGTAAATACCATATTTTACAAGAGCGCAAAATACCGAAGGAAAAGCACTTGCTGTATAGTTCGCTCAAAATCAATAGCGCCGCGATAGTATGCGGAAACAAGATGCCCATAAGCAAAGCGAAACATTTTTAATTCGGTATCTGATGCCGTATATTCGGGAGGATTCCCGGAATTATGATCCGAGCAATAATATCTATTTGCAGATTTGTGTTTGTAGATTGTGAGTTCACCAACATGCACAACGGGTTTATATTCGCGGATGGGACGAGGACGGGGAGGGAACAAATCGTTTTTAAATCGGTTTTCAATTGCCATGTTTGCAAAATCGCCATCCCCGGCAAATTTATAAAGCGCTGTCTTTGCTTTCTTCTGGCTGATGGGAGATTCGCCCAAATCAATCAGCATATAGCCCCTTTCGCTATCAATATAGGTGTATTTCCCTGCGCTTTGCATTTTCTCAATTTTCGTTATCAGATTCAGCCCCACAAAAAGGGGATTGAAAAAATCGTTGCTATTCGCATAGCATCTCAATTTCACAGGCGTTTTCCCTTGCAATTCCCGATTCCTGTTGATGGATTCATAGCAGTTAAGGAGAGCCAGATGCTCATTTTTAATGCTTGATCTTTTATGGTATTCGGGGATGAATTCATCGTATGAAATAAGCTCTACATTTGAAGCATCCCAACCGCGAACATTCGCGCAAGTGGAAAGCGCCAGCATCACACCGATCTGATCCCCGTTTCCATCCCGCACGGATGCCATATTTTTCATAGGCTGAACATTGTAATTTGTGCCTTTATCCTCGTTGATTTTAGCGAATGGATTTAAAGCGGATGAAGCAATCAAATCTAATTCCGTTTGTGTTCTCCGCATATGCACAAATTTTCCGCGATAGGTGGTTACATCCTCCCATAAAGCGCCGTATGTTTTCCCGGTGGCACGTCCACCCCAGCAAAAAATAAATGGATAGGGCAAACTGTTTATCATCGGCACATTTACATATCCGTTTTCCAAAAATAAATTCATCGTTGATCCTCCTATAAAATAAGCCGGGGATTTTCTCCCCGGCTTTTGTGCGATCCTGATTATTCCCCGGCATAACGGCAGGAGATGTACTCCCTTCCGGCCTTGCTGGTGCCCGTGAGAATCTCAATGCAGTCCACTTTTTCGCCCACTTCTTCAAAGCAGGAAAGCATGTCGAGAAATTCACGGATAAAGGTCTTGCTGTTGGTAGCGATGATGATGTCATCCGGCACAACGTGCAGGGAAAGCACTTTCACGATCTCCGCATCACCGTTGACTTCCTCACGCACCATGTACGCATCGAAGGACACCACTTCATTCTTGTGCTTGCTCATCTTCTCCGTAGTGGGGTCTTTCGCCAGCCGATACCTCATTTTCGCATCCAGATTTTCAGTAGCCTTTACGATTTCCATTGTCCAGTCCTCCCAATTTTTTATTCGGGCGTTTCTGCCCACCACCATTATATTACAAA
>CAMOVW010000126.1 GCA_946627725.1 uncultured Clostridia bacterium | reverse complement strand
ACTGTGATTCTCGCTATACGCTATACGCTCAATGCTCAACGCCAAACTGCAATTTAAACCGTTCTCACCAACCCCGCTTTATCCGTACATCGAAAAACGCACGCCTTTCGGCGTGCGTTTGATGTATTCGGGAATCAATATGCGAAATCGGTAAATCTCACGGTGTTTTCCATGGCAACGTTCTTGCCTTCCAGCGTGATGATCAGGATCTTTGCGTGGCCGATCTGGATATCAACGTCGGTGTGGTGCGTCATGTTTACCAGCTTGCCGTCGGGCGTGATGGTAGCGGTGATGGTGTAGTTGGTGTACACAACGTGGATGTTGCCTTCCCACTCTTTCAGCTGGCTGATACCTACCAGTTCCTTTTCAATATCTTCCCACAGAAGTACGGAGCCTACAGAGTCAAGATGGCTTCCGCCGCCCTTGTGCGGGGTGTCTTCATCGGCCATTTTGATGGTGATATCGTAGTTGCCGCCGTTCTGGGTCAGCGTGGCGGAGGTAACCTTGCTGTTGTCGCTCAGGTTCCAGCCGAGCATCTTGCTCTTGGAATCGTCGGAGCCTTTCGCGGCAGTCTGAGTTTCCGCGGTGGCTTCATCTTTGAAATAGTTGCCTGCGATGTTCTTGATCACGCCGTCCACCATGCCGTTGCCGGTGATGTTGAAGGTGGTGATGGTCTGGAACTCTTTCTTGGTATAACCGGCGGAGGCGTTGTTCTTAATGTCGTTTACAGCCTTTGCATAGAAAGCGCAGATCTCATCCTTGGTGGAGGGGACGGTGTTGGTGGGCGCAGCGGTGGTGCCGGGCGCAGCCGTGGTAGCGTCGGTGCCGCCGTTGGTGGTGCTGGGCGTATCCGCGCCGCCGTTGGTGGTGCTGGGCGTATCTACGGCAGAGGTGGTCTCCGGCGCAGCCGTGGTGGCGTCGGTTACCTGCTGGGTGGGAGCGGTGGTGCTGTCTGTTCCGGCATTGGGTGAAACCGCGCCGAAGCTGATGTCGTTACCGTCTTTATCCACAAAACGGACAAGGATCGTCTGTGTGCAGGCGGTGCATGCGATAAGCATGGCGGCAACAAGCAACAGAGAGAGAACTCTAACGATGTTTTTCTTCATTAGGTGTGAACCCCTTTCAGTGTTTTCGGACGCGTTTCGCGCCGTGTTTTGAATCGCGCAGAACACTGCGCTATACAATAGATAATTTACAACAAACCGCGTTAATTGTCAAGTGCGTTTGATAAATTAATTAGGAACTTTTCATTTTTTGATACAAGACGATCTTCGCTTTTATACACACTGCACAAATACAGGCGCAGCAATCTGTCATATTAACAAAAAAACCGTTTGTTTAATAAGAGAAATTGGTGTAATCCGTGGTGCTGGCAAGCGTGATGGCAAGGTCGGTGTTGATGGTAACCACCTTTTTCACCGTGGCGTTATACATATTCATAACGCCCTTCACGTAGGTTTTGTAGCTCTCGATCCTGCCGTCCTCGCCCACGGTAAGGGTGGCGGTGCAGTCGGAGAACACGACCTGAATATCCTGCCTTGCCACGGTTGCGCCCACCTTCGGCGCGTAAATGTTCACAACGTCGTCCACGGTCATAAAATCGAAGCCGCGGCTCATGGCGCTGCCGTTGGCGGCAGGATTGGTCTCGCTCTTTACGGCGACGGTGATGATATAGTTATTTGCGGATTTGGCGCAGGTGATGGAGGTCACGTCCGCGTCCGTAAGGGTGGAAACGTAGTTTTTGCCCGTGGGAGAGAACACGTTGGTGCCGTCTTCGCCCCGGTTCACAATGGTCTCGTCCGCCGTATCGGAGAGCAGCGCGCCTTTCACAAAGCCCACCAGCGTATTCGCCGCGGAATTGGAAAGCTGCAGATCCAGTATGGAAGTGAGCTTGCTTTTCTTAAAGCCGACCTTATCGGTTTTTACCTTATTCAACGTATCGTTGAAATAAGAAAGAAGTTCCGAAGTGTTCATCTGATCCGGCGTTTTCGCGGCGGCGGTCGTGCCCGCGTCCGCAGAGGTTGGGGCGCTCGTGGTAACGGCGGGCGCGCTTGGAACGGTCACGGTAAAGCCCGGCGCCGTGGTCGTGGTTGCGTCGGTGGCGCCGGCCGTTGGCAGCGTAGCGTCCGTGATCGGTACAAACGGCTCCGTGCCGATGGTATTTGCGTTTGGGTCGTACTCGGTATAATAGCTGTAGCCTGCGGTGGAAGAAGCCCCCGGCTGATCTACCCGCACGTTGAAGCAGGCGCACAGCGAAACCGCAAGGGCCGCAATCAGCACAAGCGCGATAAATTGTTTGCGTTTCATACCCGAAACCACCTTTTTATTCTCTGAATCATAATTTGTACACCTGTAATTTACACAAAATACATAATTTTGTCAAGATATTTACAAACGCGCCGATCAAAAATCTGAATTTTACCCGACACAAAAATATTTCTTGTTGCATATTTTTCAAACGACCCGATTCGGCTGCAGGTAAAAAATCTTTGCTCTGCCATTCAATTTCGGTTGACGCAGTGCGAAAAAACATATATAATAAGGTTAATAACGGAGGTACAGCGCATGAAAAAGGCCGTTTCAACGCTCCTTGCGATCATAATGCTTTTTCTGTTTCTGCCGGCGGCGCGGGCGGCGGATATTTTCGGCGCGCCGCAGATCGAGCTGCAAAGCGAAACCCGCACGGATGAGGATATCGTTTATCTTTTTACAAAGGACTGCGGCGCGGCGGCGGGCTACGAGCGGCAGCGCAGCGAGATCTACAACAACCTGCTTGCGCAATACGGCTCCCGCGAGCTTGCCGAGGCCGCGCTGATCGCCGCGGGGCAGGAGGTCCTCATCTACCCCGTTAAGCTGATGGCGGAAATAAAAACAAACAACGTCATTCTGTTTATGGGCATGTACGACGTATCCGGCGACACGCTCCGCCTTACGCTGTGCGAAGATATCCTGCCCGCGCTGAACGCAAACGGCAGGTTCACCGGCAAAAGCTTTGATTTTGAACTCCGTTTCAAGCTGGTGCTGCACAACGCCGTAAACCCCACCGCAGCCTCGCCCGAGATCCGTACCGGCACGTTCGGCGCGCCGGAGGCGGCGCATATCGGCTACGAGATCGCCGAAGACGCTCTCAACCCGAATCCCTCGTTCGTACTGCTGCCCTACGACGAAGACCTGCTCCTGAAAAATCCCACCCGGCCCGGCTACCTCTTTGCCGGCTGGGTCGATCTGCGCACCGGCGGCTTTATCAACCGGATCCCCGCAAACACAAAATCGGCATCCCTTTCCGCCCGGTGGACCCCGCGCAGCTATGCCGTGAACTACGTGCTCACCACCCGCCCCGGCTCCTTCATCTTCGCAGATAATTCCAAGAACCCGCAAACCTACCTCTTCGGCGCCGAAACCGAGATCTACGCGTTAAAAGAACAAAACGGCTATCTGTTTATGGGGTGGTACGAATCCCCTGATTTTACCGGCGCCCCGGTAACGACGATCGGCAAAGACCGTACCGGCGACCTGATCCTTTACGCCAAGTGGCGCACAAAGAAAGAGGCCGAAGCCGATATGATCAAAGAAAAGGGCTGGTGCGATCTGGACGCCGACGGCTCCGTTTCCGCTTCGGACGCGCGCCTGGCGCTGCGGGCCTCCGTTGGGCTTGAAGAACTCACCCCCGCGCAGATCCGGCGGGTGGATTTTATCGGCAACGGCATTGTTACCGCCAGCACCGCAAGGCAGCTGCTGCGCATCGCCGTAGGGCTGGACGATATCGCCGAAGTGCTGCGCTATTATTCTTTGCTTTAATCTGCGGCGCATCCCCCGCCGCCCTGTCGTTTTTTATAACACGCATCGGAGGCATTCATGGTCAAAAGAAAAATATTCTCTCTTTTTCTGTGCGTTCTGCTGCTGGCGGCCGCGGCCCTGCCCGTATCCGCCGCGGGAGAAAAATATGTGATAACCGCCGCAAAAGCCAATATCATTCCCGAACCGAACGCGGTTACCTCCCCCATTGCCGAACTGCCCCGGGGCACGGTGGTGGAGATCACGGAAACCAAAAACAATTTCGGGCGTTTCACACTGCGCTCCAACGGGCTCTCCGGTTGGGTGCACATGTCGCTGCTGAAGTATATCGGCGGCCCCGCCGGAAACACGGAGGGCATAACGGCCATATATGTAAAAACGCCGCCCGAAAAAACCGTGTATATTGAAGGTGAAGAGGCCTTCGACCCCGCAGGGCTGCAGATCTGGGCGTCTTACGAAGAGAAAGAGGACGCCCCCGTAACCGGGTACCGGCTGTATCTGCCCTCCTTTGCCGCATACGGTGAAAAAAACGTTTACGTATCCTACACCGCACCGGGCGGCGCCGTTTTTTCCGCCGAATTCGGCATTACCGTGGCAAAGGTGCCCATCGCGGGTTTAACGCTGCTCTCCCCGCCTGATCAAACGGACTACATCGAAGGCCAGCCGCTGGACCTCACCGGCCTAAAGGTGATGCTCCGGTATACCGACGGCCGCGCGGACGAGATCTACGGCCCGCAGGAAATTCTCGAAAACCCCGATTTCATCCTGATGGGCTGCCACAGCGAAACGCAGGATAAGCCCCTTGTGTTCGGCAGCCACACGGTAAACATTTACTATAAGTATCCCGAGGTCAACTGCCGTTTTACCCTGAACGCGATACGCAGAACGCTGGTGTCGCTGCAGATCGATACCCTGCCGGACAGCACCGTGACCTATTCCACCACCCAGCCGCCGGATCTTACCGGCCTCACCCTTTCCGCTGAATACGACAACGGAGCGAACGAAACCGTATATCCCTGGCAGTGCACGGTACTCTGCGAGCCTGAGAAGTTCATTCTCGGGGACGGCAACAAGGTAACCGTACAGTTTGAAGGCCGCTCGATAACGTTGGATTTCACCCTTGCGCTGGATAGCCGCAGCGGGCTGCGGCTGGGGCTGCCCACCGTGCTGAACTTTATTTTGGGCGAGTCCATCGATCTCACCGCGCTGAAGGTGTATCTCACCTCCCTCTCCGGCATGGAAGCCGAAGTAAAAGATTACGCCATGGGTACGGTTGACCCTACTTTGGTGGGCACACAGACGATACCCATCACATATCAGGAGTTTTCCACCGTATTCACGCTGAACATTACCCCCTACTATCAGAAGGGCGACCCGGACGGCGACGGCAAGGTGACCGCAAACGACGCGCGCCTCACCCTGCGGGCAGCGGTGGGATATGTGAATCTTGCGGGCAACCCCCGCAGCGCCGCAGACACAGACCGGGACGGAAACGTAACCGCCTCCGATGCAAGAAGCATTCTGCGGGCCGCCGTGAAGCTGGATGAACTGATCGATTACACAGGCATCGTTCTGTTGCCGTAAAAAAGGAGATATCAAAAAAATGAAAAACAGTGCAGACAACGATTTCTTTGTAAGCTTTACCGACGAAAACGGCAGGGCAAACAATTTCGAGATCCTTGCAGTGATCGAATACCGGGGCACGGATTACGCTGTGATGCTGCCGGAAAACGACAGCCCCTCCTATAACGGCCTGCTGTATATTTTTGAGATCGCCGAAGAGCTGGATTCCGACACCGACACCTATGTCGGCGTGGAGGACGAAGAGATCATCAAAGCCGTTTACGACTTGTTTATGGACGAAGTGGAAAAAGAATTCTGAACAAACAAAACAGTTTCAAAAAAAGCCTGCCGCGCGGCAGGCTTTTTATTTATGCTCAGATCCGGTCCAGCAGCGGACGGGCAACCGCTACCACATTCACAATATCGTTATAGCGGAAATCGTAGGTCCCCTTGCTGCGGTCGAAATCATAGACGCGCTCTCTTACGCGGGGACGGCCGTCGGCTTCGCTGTTCTCGATAATGCTGCCCTCGGTGCAGAGGAAGGAACCGTCCTCATATACCTCTATGATTTGGGCGGTATGGTCAATGGTGGGGTAACTGCCCACGTAGGTACGCGTTTTGTTGCTCATAAACACAATATCGCCGATCTTCGGCTCGTAAAAATACGCGTTATCGGTGCTTGTGATGATCTTATCCGCAACCACGTCATCATAATAATCCCAAAAGATGTAGGTATCCGCGTATTTCGGGGTAGAGAGATAATAATCCAGCAGCAGCGACGGCACGTACCACGGGATATTGTTTGTGGCCATCCAGCTGGGGATGGGCACCTTGGTGGTATTCTTTACCGCCTTTGCCAACTTCTCTTTCGGGAAAGAGGTTGGGGCGACCTTTGCAATCTCTTCGTCCGTATAGCCCATCTTTTGCAGTACGGGAACAAACACATCATGCACCGTATAATAGCAGCACCAGTCGTTAACGGAATTCAGCACGCCCTCCAGCAGGTTCACACGGGGATGGATCTCCGTAAACGTCTTTTCATGATACTGATGGGCATAGCCGTTCAAAGCCGCGGCATAGGGCACATCCAGCTTTACGGCGATTCTGAGGATCCATCTTGCGTCGGCCGCGGTAATGGAGCCATCGCCGTCCGCGTCCGCACGGGTACGCTGCGCGGTGGTTGGCCCTTCCGCATGCACCGCATAGCGCAGCGCCAGACGGGCGTCCTCCGCCGTAATGGATCCGTTGCCGTTCACGTCGCAGATATTGTTTACGTTTTTGACCGCAAACGCAGGCGTCACACAGGAAACCGCCGCCGCGATCACAAGCAGAAAGCTGATCAGAATTTTTCTTTTCATCCGAAAAAATCCCCCGGTTCAATATAGATAAGTTTATTATATAATATTTCTCGACAGGAATCAATAGATAATTTATGAACGTGAAAAAGCGGTAAATTATAATTTGTCGTGCTGTTACTTTCGGTTGGGCGGCATTTCATGCCGCGTTAATTACAAAAGGACGGAACATATTATCGTTGACATATTCAGCCTGCATCCTTTTGTAATTTTATAATTGCGCCGCAGGCGCGTACCTTATATCAATAAGGGACAAAAAGCGATTTGCGGTACTTCAGTTTTCAAAATAAGGTTATATTGATTATAAGAATTATTGTGTCTGATACAGCTGATCGCGTTCACATAGCTGAACCCGCAGACACAATAATTAACGCAGCATGAAATGCCGCCCTACCGTTGCAACACAGCGACAAACTGCAATTCCCCGCAGCCCCACAGAAAAGCGCCGCCCCGGCGTACCGGAACGGCGTAGAAAACCATTTATGATTTTACTTACGGATTTACCTGAATGTAGATGGTCTCGCTGATGGAACCGCGCTCCATAACGGCGGCGTTGCCCACGTCAACGGTAACGTCCAGCTTCAGCAGATAGCTTTCGCCGTCGAACACATCGCCCATCTTCACGTTCTTCACGTCGTCAGACAGCATATCGATCACAGCTGCAAGGAAGCCCTGATAATCCTCGCTCTTGGGAGCGAAATCTTTACCGCTGAGGATGTTGATGGCTTCGCCGTTTACGGTAACGGTAGCGGCGGTCACTTTGCCCGCAACCTTGTTCACGAAGGAATCCAGGCCGCAGATGGTGGCGCACATTTTATTCACGGCGCTCTGCTGAGAACCGATCACGCTGTTCAGGTCTACCATCTTGAGCGCGTTCAGGCACTCGCCGAAGGTGGAAGCGTTCACTCTGTCAAGGCCGCCCTTGCTGTTTACGGTGTTCATCAGGGCGTCGGGCATTTCAACGCAGATCTTAAGATCGTTGCCGCTGGTATCGGCGGAGATGTGGTCGGCGATCACTTTCGCGAAATCCTGAACCTTCTTCAGGTTGGCTTCGCTGCCGGTGAACTTCACGGTAAGAGCCACGTCTTCACCGTCAATGGTGATGGCGTAGGTGCCGTAAACGCCGTCGGTATGGGTGGCGATCTTATAGAACACGCCTGCAAACACGTTGAAGATCGCGTGCTTGATGGGGGTGTTCAGAACTTTGCCGTTGTAAACTTCTTCGCCTTCAAAGGTGATCACGGCGTCGGCAATGTTCTCGTTCACATAAGCGCCGAGGTTGGTAAGGAAGCCGTCGAAAGCGCCGTCCTTGGCGTCGATGCCTTCCCAGATCGCGTCTACGTTCAGCTCAAGGGCAACGTCGGAACCTTCGTTCTCGGAAACGCCCTTTACAAGATTGGCTACGCCCTTATCGGCAGCCCATGCATTGGCGTCGGCAATGATGGCGTCGATCTTGGAATCGATCTTTTCACCGAGCTCTTCGCCGCAGTATGCGCAAACGCCGGTATTGCCGGAAACGGTCCATTTGGCGTCTTTCGCCTCGGCTTTGTGGCCGGGAAGGGGATCCAGCTCTACGGCATAGCGCAGGATCTGACGGGCGTCGGCAGCGGTGATACCGTCCGCGGGAGCCACGTCGCCGCGCTTAATGGCGTTGGGACCGAACTTCAGAAGAGAAGCGTCGTCTTCCAGCTGAACGGCATATCTCAGGGCAAGACGGGCGTCCGTCGCGTTCACTCTGCCGCTGTAGTCGATATCGCCCGCGTCGATGCAGATGGCTTCCACGCCGATCTCAGCCTGCTGATCAACCGGTTCGTCGTCTTCGGCAAAGGCGACCACTGAAACACAGCTGAAGACCATGAGAAGCGTAAGCATTACAGAAATAAATTTTTTCATGATTTACTTCCTCCATTTTTATTGATTGCGTTTTTCCGCTTTCTATATTGTACTCATTCACGGCGATTTTGTCAATAGATTCCCTGATTTTAAATCCGTAAAACCGGAAGATAAACATATTTCTTAAAATTGTTGTTGACAAACTCCCTGCGGAGGGATATATTTTAAAGGATATATTATTCGGAGGATTGTTTATGGATTGGCTTTCACTGAATACCATCAGAGAAAAATACCTGAACTTTTTTGAAACGAAAGGCCATCTGCGCCTTGAGAGCTTCTCGCTCATTCCGCAGAACGATAAGAGCCTGCTGCTGATCAACGCGGGCATGGCGCCCATGAAAAAATATTTCACCGGCGAAATGACCCCGCCCCGCAAGCGGGTCACCACCTGCCAGAAGTGCATCCGCACCCCGGATATCGAGCGCGTGGGCAAAACCGCCCGCCACGGCACCTTCTTTGAGATGCTGGGCAATTTCTCTTTCGGCGATTATTTCAAAGAGGAGGCCACCACGTGGGCGTTGGAATTCTTCACGCAGTTAATGGAAATGCCCTTTGACAAGCTCTACGTAAGCGTTGACCAAGAAGACGACGAAGCGTATGAGA
>CAMOVW010000125.1 GCA_946627725.1 uncultured Clostridia bacterium | reverse complement strand
GCGCCGTAATGTTCGGCCGGTGGGACGCCTACCGTGAAAAGCTGCTGAGCTACTGGCGTCCCGTTTACGAACCGCTGGCGCTGGAGAACGGCGAAGTGCGAAACGGCGCATATGTGGATTGGACCTGGGATAAAAACAACCTGAAACCGGATTTTGTGATGCATTCCTATTACTTCGGCTCCGATTGGCGGCTGGATCCCTTCGATAACGCCGAGATCCTGCACGATTTCATTCAGGACGTGAAAGAGGTCACCGGCGCAAAGCAGGTAAACGTGGTCGCCCGGTGCGAGGGTGCGAACATCGCCGCGGCATATCTTGTAAAATACGGATATCAGGATATCCGCTGCCTTGAGCTGTATATCCCCGCGCTGGAGGGGATCGATATGATCGGCGCCGCGTTCAGCGGCGAGATCGCTTTTACTCCCGCCCTGCTTGAGACCTATTACCGGAACCGGGTCAGCTTTGACGACGATACCCTGCACGAATTCATCGACGCGCTTGTGGAGTACCTTACCGCCACCTATACGTCCGACGCGGCCTGCGAGCTGATCAACCGGCAGCTTCCCACGTTTTACGAGCAGTTCATCAACGATATGATCCTTACCTCTTACGGTATGTTTCCCGGTATATGGAGTCTGGTGGGGCCGGAATACTATGCCGAAGCCCGCGCGGGCGTGTTCCGCGGCAGAGAGAGCGAATACGCGGGGCTGCTGGAGAAGCTGGACCGTTACGATACCCTTGTGCGTCAACGTTACGGCGACGTGCTGAAGGACGCCCGCGAAAACGGTGTGAAGATCGCCGTGATCGCAAAATACGGCGAATATACCTATCAGACCCCCTTCTGCAAAGAGGCCGCCGGAAACCTTCTGAACGACGATACCTGTTCGCTTGCCCACGCTTCGCTTGGGGCTACCTGTGCGGTGAAGGCCCGTACGCTGGACGACGCCCGCCTTTCGGGACCGGACGCCCGCTTTATTTCGCCGGATCTGCGTGTGGACGCCGCTTCCTGTCTTCTGCCGGAGCACACGTGGATCGTATATCAGTGCGAACACAGCGATTTTCCCTCGGCGGTCAACCTGCTGCTGCGCCGGTTTTTTGAAACCGACGGCAATCTGACGGTGTTCAGCGACCCCGCGTTTCCGCAGTATCTTACCTTTACGGGCGATTCGGTAGTGCCCATGTCGGCGCAGGACGTGCCCGCCCCTGCCGCGCCGCAGAACGAACTGCGTCTGCTCGCCGTGATCCGGCGGTATTTCAGAATGATCGCCTCTTTCTTCAAAATGATATCCGCCCTTATCGGCAGATAAATAAAGTTCGGGAACTACAATGACAGAATCATCACGAAAAAGCAATACATATGCGGCGTATCTGCCCCTGATCGCAGGCGTTTTGCTGCTGCTGTTCCGGAAAGGGGCCGCTTCCCACGGTACCCCGGGCGACGCGCTGCTGTATAACGGGCTTTTTGGCCTCGGCGCGCCGCTGCTGTTCACCTTTGCCGGGCTTTTCTTCGCCCGGAAGATGCGTGAGCTGCCTTCGCTGAAAAAACGCTTCCGTCTGTTGGCGGGGCCGTTTGCCGCGGTTATTGCGGTTTGCCTGCTGTATATCATCTACCTGATCGCGGTGGACGGCAGTGTGGAGGCGGTTGCGGGCGCGGTACGCGGATTCTTTACGCGGGGGCTCCACCCCTATTTCTGGTTCATGCCCGCCGGGCTTATTCTGCTTACGCTGCTGTGCTTTTTAAAGGGCCACGCGCCGCGCCCGGTGCTGATCGCCACCGCCGCGCTTTACGCGGTGAGCGTGCTGGTGTGCGGTTATAACGCCGTAAACGCCCCGGCGCTTTCCGGTGTGCGTTCCTGGCTTGCCTCCGTTTTTCAGACATCCAACTGCGGCGTCTTTTCCGCCGGTCTGTTTGTGCTGCTCGGGGCGAAGCTGGCCGAGCGCGGCCCGCGGCGTTCTTTCCGGTTTTACCTTGCGGGGGCGGCGATCTCCGCCGCCGTATGCGCGGGGGAGGTTTTGCTATCGCTGAAATTCTTTTACGGCGATCAAGCCTGCCTGTTTTTTGCTTCCGCGCCAACGGCGTATTGTATCGTCGCCTGCTTTGTAAAGGCGGGCGAACTGAAAACGGAGGGCCTTGCGGATCCGGTGCGGTTCGGCGTATCGTTTCTTGCCGCGTCGCAGTTTTTGTGCGTGATCGCAAACCGCAGCCTGATTTATAAGGATTCGCTTCTTTCAACGTTGTTTTCGGCGGATCGGGCACGCTTTGAGATGATTGTGCTGCCGGCGCTGTTGTTCTCCCTTTTGCTGTGCGCTTTCCTCTCCCCGGATAAGGGGTTCAGCGGTATCATCGTAAAGGATCTGCAGACGCTGTTTTTGCTTGTTCTGCGTTTGCCCGGGCGGCTTTCGGCGCTGTTGGGGCCGCGGGTGCGGGGCGCGCTGTGTATGTTGGCCGCGGCGGGGCTGCCGGTGCTGGTCTATTTTTATGAACGCGCCATTGCCGTAAGTGTTTGCACCGCGGTGTTCTGCGTATGTCTTGTGGTGATCCTCTTCTGCGCTCTGGGCCGGGATATGCGCCCCGGCGGGATGCATGCGCGTTTTTATCTGTGCTTTGTGCTGCTGAGCGTGCTGATTTTTGTTTCGGCGGTGTTATCCGGGGCGTATGCTTACCGGCAGGTGGGCAGGGTGATGCTGTATTTTATGCTGCCCTTCGCCGCGGTTCTTGCCGCGCGGAAGGACGCCGTACGCCCTCTGCTCCGTTCCATGGCGGACGGCGTATATCTTGCCTTCGGGTTGTTTGCGGTTTACTGCGCCATGCTGCGGCCGTATGATATTACCCGTTATAAGGGGCCCTTCGCAAACGCCAATATGTGCGGGCTGTGGTGCGCGGCGGTGTTTGCCGTCGCTCTCTGCCGCGTCCCCTTTGCCGCGGATCTGAAAACGGTGAAAAACAATCTGATCCATTATATCGTTGCGGGCGGCGCTTTTGCCTTTGCCGTGTTTACCATATCCAGAACGGCGGCTGTCGGCTGCGCCGCGGCCTGCGCCGTGCGCTTCGCGATCGCTTTGTTCGGAAAAAGCGATACGGCGCCAACGCTGCGCGGCGCAAAGCGGTTTATTAGGCTGGCCGCGGCCTATGCCGTTATGCTGGCGCTGGGGCTGACGTTTTCTTATCTTACCGTGCGCGTTGTACCGGCGGTTACGGATATGCCCGATTATCTGTTTTCCGAATTCACAAACGATGATATCTATACGGAAAAAGTGCTTCCGGACGCCGGGATCGGCGACCCCCATTATATCTCTCCCGCCCGGCTCGTGCGCGCATGGGTCTCGCGCACCGTAGGCAGCGGCGATTCTCTCAACGAGATGGCCACCGGCCGTATTGGGATATATAAAACCTTTCTTGAAAACCTTTCCTTCTTCGGGAGCTCACAGATGGTGCTTCCCGTAGAGGGCAGCGATATCCCGCTGTTTGCCCATAATGCATTTTTGCAGATCGCTTTCAACTGCGGTATCCCCATGGGGCTGGCGTATCTGGCGCTGATCGCCGCGGCGTTTGTGCTTGGGCTCCGGCGCGGGCTGCGCGGCGAATTCACCGGCGCAGCGGCAGCCGTTCTGCTGGCGGCCTACGGGGTGTGCGGCTGTTTTGAATCCATGGAATCCTATTACTACCCGCTGCTGCTGGGCGCAATGCTGGCGGTCTGCCTTGTTTCCCTTGCGCCGGAACCGCTTCCCGCGGCGGCAAAAGCCGGGAGCGCCGAAACCGCCGAAACGGAAACGCCCGCCGAAGCGGAAACGCCTGCCGAAACGGAAGCACCCGACGAAACGGAAACGCCCGCCGAAACGGAAGCGCCCGCAGAAGCGGAAGCCTCTACGGAAGTACAAACGTCTTCCGTACAGACTGCGCCGCAAAAAAAGCGCCGTCTGCTGCATATCGGCCTGCGGCTGCTGCTGATCTGCGCGCTTGCTGCGGCGTTCTGCGTCTTTGCTGCGGCTGTGCTGAGCGCGGCAACAGGGGAGATCCACACGCTGCTGCGGCAGTTTACATAACGGCGTATGAGAAACGATACGGGAACTCTGCAATATAACGGCCCGGCCTATGGCATTGCAGCCGCGGGCGAGGTGCTGCTGTTCGCGCTGTATCCTTTTATTATGCTGAAGGGGTATACCAATATCACAGGCGTACGGTTTCTGTTCTTTTCGCTGACCGCCGCGGGGGTGTTTGTGTGCTGCTGCGCCGCCGCCGTATGGCGGGCGCCCCGGCTGAAGCCCCGCAAACCCCGTTTTTCGGCTTCCGATATCGCCTGGTTGGCGTTTTTCGCCTGCCTTACGCTTTCCGCAGTCCTTTCTCCCTTCGGCGCGGCTGCCGTTACCGGCAGCGAGGGTCGCTTTATGGGATTGTTGATCTATATCGCGGCATTTGCGGCGTATTTCTGGCTTTCCCGGTTCTGTGTGCTTACCGAGCGCACGCTGCTGCTGCTCAGCGGCGCGGCTGCATGCGCGGTGCTGTTTTCGCTGCTGCAGTTTGAAGGGGCGGATCTGTTCGGTCTGCTGTCAAAAGTGAAATTTGAGGACCGCAAAAATTTCCTATCCCCCTTCGGCAATATCAACGTTTATTCCGCTTACCTGTCTGCGGCGGCGCCGCCCGCGATGTATATGAGCTGCTTTGCAAAGCGAAAAAAAGCAAGAGCGGCATTTCTGGGGCTTTCCTCCGCAGGTTTTATCGGCCTGTTTACCGCAAACAGCGACAGCGGCTATCTCGCTTTCGGGACCGCGTTTCTCATTTTGTTCGTACTGTGCTGCGCCGGGCATGCCGCGCTGCGGCGGTTTGCGGCGCTGGCGGACGCGTTCTTTGTAAGCGCGCTGCTGTTTGCGCTTTTGAACCGTATCGTAAACGGCACCAGAGGGCTGTCGTACCTCACGCAGCTGCTCACGGAAACGCCTGCCGCCGCCGTCGGCGCCGCAATATGCACGGGGGCGCTGCTGCTTCTGAAAAAGCGTACCCTCTCTCCGAAAACGCTGCGCTCGGTCCGGCTTGCGGTGATCCTTCTGAGCGCTGCCGCCGTTGCCGCCGCGCTGGGGCTTGTGCTGTGGTTTTCGCTGTCGCCCGTCGACGGCGACCCGGGATATTTTTCAAAGTACCTTCGGTTTGACGACAGCTGGGGCACCGACCGGGGCTATCTGTGGCGCAGGCTGCTGCGCAGCTTTGCCTCCGCCGGGTGGAAGGAAAAGCTCTTCGGCTTCGGTGAGGATACGGTGGCGCCGGTTCTCATAACGAACTACAGGGACGAAATGCTTTCCGAGCTGGGGTACCTGTTCGATAACGCCCATAACGAGGTGCTGCAGTATCTGCTTACCACGGGGCTGTGCGGCGCGGGCTCTTACCTCGCGCTGATCTTTATTTCCGTGAAAACGGGTTTTTCCTCCGGCGCGCCGGAGGAAAAAAGAGCGCTTGCGCTGGCTGCGGCCGCGTATTTTGTTCAATCCCTTTTCAATATTCTGCAGCCGATCTCATCGCCCTTCATCTTTCTGCTCACCGGCCTGATCGCCTGCGGAAATACCACTGTCATACGCGCCGGAACGGAAACGGATCCCGTTCCATTTCAGAGAAAAGGAGGTGAATGCGCACCATGAAACTCAAGAAAAAGACCCTCGGCATCATCCTTGCGGTGTGCATGGTCTTTACCCTTACGTTCGTAGCTATGGCGAACACCAACGTGATCGGCAGCCTTGCCAATGCGTTCGGTACTTATACTGACGTTGGCACCGTGACCGACGTTGAAGAGGATGAACCCGAAGTGGCTACGCCTACCGATCCCGAACCCCCCGTTGTTGAGCCCGAAGAAGAGGTTGAGGAAGAAAAGAAGGATTCCGACTCCAAGTTCGGTTTTTCTTTCATCTCCAAGCTTTTTGAACGCTTCGTGAACTTCTTCAAGAATCTGTTCAAGTTCTCGAAGTAATCACTTTTTTACAGTTTCCCGCTTTGGGATCCGATTTGATTCCGGTTGTATGAAAAGGCGGGCGGCTATGGAGGAGAAATTCGTACATGCCGCCCGTTTTGTATGAAGAAGAAAAATGGAAAAGAAACTGATATCCGTTATTTTACTTGCCGCGCTCTTTGTGGGGCTGCTGGCAAACAGAGCGGCGTTCGCCCCCGAAAAACAGGCGGAACGCTATTTTGAGCATGCTGCCGCCAACGCAGGCAACGTGCTGCTTTACGATCTGGATACCGAAACGGTTTTGTACGCCAAAAATACGAAGGAGCATATCAGCGTGGGCAGCATCAACAAACTGCTTACGGCAAGTATCGCAATGGAATATCTCTCTCTCGAAGACGTATTTACCGTGGGGGAGGAAGTGGATTATTACCTCACTGCGGGCGCAAGCCGCGCCATGATCCGTAACGGGCAGCGTATCACCTTCCGGCAGCTGCTGATCGCCATGCTGCTGCCCTCGGGCTGCGACGCCACCCATACCGTAGTGGTGAACGTGGTGCGGAAGATCAAAAACGATCCCGCCGTAGATATCCGCGAGGCCATCGATTATTTTTGCGAAATGATGAACACCCGCGCCCGCGCGCTTGGCTGCACGGATTCCCATTTTGTGAATCCGGACGGCCAGGATGACGAACGGCAGTACACCTGCGTGGACGACGTGTTTGTGTTTCTGCGTCATTTTCTTGAAAACGATCTGGCGCGGGAGATCGTCGCTATGCCCCATGCGGACGTTACGCTTGTGTCGGGGGAGAAATATTCCTGGGATAATACCAATAAAATGCTGCAGGAAGATTCCCCGTATTATTATCCCTATATGAAAGGCGTAAAAACCGGCTTCACCCATGATGCAGGATATGCCATGACCGCCTATGCCGAAAAAAACGGAAGAAAGCTGCTTTCCATCGTGTGTCGGTGCAAAGTTGAAACGTACCGGTATACGATCAGCGCCAATCTGATCCGTCTCGGCTATATCAGCATAGGAGAGATCTGAAAAAGATCCGTATGGCCTTTTTTTGTGAAAAAAGCAGCTTCCCTTTTCCGTTGCGGAAAAACATGGGAAGCTGTGTTTTTATGGTTATCGGGCCTTCACGGCAATGGGTGCGGCAGTGCGGCTCAAAGAGCGCCGTATCCTTTGCGGCCGACAGGTGTTTGTTAATCCGTTGTATTTCCCGCCGCGGTTGTATCAGTGTTGTTCTTTTCCGTATTCTCTTGAATGGGATTTTGATACAGATATATGTTTTTTGTGCTGTCTACCAGAATAAAGCCGTAGGGGGCGGTGTTGAAATACTTGAATTCCACAGTTTTTGTTCCGTCGAAAGGCTGCATCTCACCATTGTAAAGACGGGTATATTCCGACCACTTCACATATATGGTGCTGCTGTTCGGCGCAACCATGCTCACGGCGGCGTCCTGCGTGCTTCCGCCGTCGGAAAACCGAATCTCTGCGGCTGTGTCCGCTTGAAGCGCAGGAATATCGATCGCGCTGATCTCCATAAACATTTTGGAATCGGACGCCGTGCCGGACAGCTTCTTTTCCTCTGCGGGGTAATTGCGGGACAGTCCCGTTTTTTCGCTCTTCAGGCGCATCACATAGTTGATTACCGTAACCTGATACGTGAACTTTTCCTGCGGATGAAGCGCGTTTTTATACTGCATTTCCATAAGCGGATCGATCTCAAGAGATACGGCGCCGTCGGATGAACGATTTACACTGAATGATCCTTCTACAAGGAACTCTTTCTTCTTCTGATCAACAAATCGCAGAAGTATGGTATTTTCTTTTTTGGGATCGGCTTCCATTGAGATCGGCAAAACGGAAAGATTGTAAGCGCCTTCCTGTGTTTCGATATCTGCGTATTGCATGCCGCTGAAAAACGTACCGTCCGGGTAGCCCTCCGCTGTTTTTTTGCCCCAGAACAGGTTCGGGTATACGTCTGTTTCCAATAAGCTTGTCCAATTGGCGGGGTTTTTTGTGGGATCGGGAGGGTTGTCTCCTATCATTTCATAGATGATGAAGCCTCCGATCAGCAGTACGATCAGCACGACAGCGCTGCCCGCGCCGATCAATATTCCTCGCAGGGTCTTCTGTTTTTTTGAAAGCTGCCTTTTTTGTTTCTTTTTATTTTTTCTCTTTTGTTCTTTCTGCGGCTTTTCGGGGGAGGGCTTTTTCGTGTCGTGATCCGCGGCAGGGGCGGTAACAAAGTCGGTTTCCGTCTGTTTTTCCGGCGCCGGCGCCCTTTTCGGAGTGTTTTCCGCTTGCGCGGTTTTTATGAGGGAGGGATCAAAAGCGGGTTCCATTACCGGTGTATTGTGCAGCCTGTTATAGAAAACGTCCGGGGATGAAAGCTTATACAGAAAAATGGATTGATTTGTGGAAAGCTGCATTTCCACCCCCGCGCTCATCGTTACCTCTTCCAGCATGATGGAAAGGAAGGGGATCTGCTTCATCAGCGCAAAATTCAGTTCCCGTTTGCAGTTGTGGGAATTCAGATAGTTTTCCGAAATAAACCCCATGCACACGGCGCTTTTGCTCAGATGGTCCGCGATGGTTTCCGGCCATTCGCTGCCGGGATCGATGCCCTCGTCGAACCATACCCGATAGCCTTCCGCCGCAAGCCGTTCTATGATCGGATAAACGCGCGGGCCGTCCTTATGGCTGTAGCTGATAAAAATGAATCCCTTCTCGCCCTCGTAGGGAACCACGGAGCAGCGCTGCGCGGGAAATGCGTTTCTCAAATAAAACACCTCGATCTGTATAGCTTACACTTCACTTTAGCATAAATTGTGAGATGTGTAAAGCTTTTTTCTCAAAAACAAAAAAACAGGAGTTCAGCTCCCGTTTTTTGCCCGCTTCCTTTTTTTACTGCGGTAAACAAGTACCGCGGCGGCAAGCAGAACGAATATCGAAAGGGCCGCGGCGATCGTGGTTTTGCGGTTGGCTTCGTCCGCAAAAAAGGTTTTCAGCCGGTCTGCGGCGTTATCGGCGGCCTGCTGCACCGCGCCGGGTTCCGGGGGCAGGGTGTTCCAGCCCGCGGCGGAAAGCGTCGCCGTGCCGAAATCGAACAGCGTGCTTTCGCCGGTGCGCAGCCGGTAAAGGGCGGCAAGGGCGTACAGCGCCTGTTGGCAGCTCATGTCGTTGGGCTGATCGGGTACGGCCTCCGGGTCGGCCGGGTCCGCTTCAAAGGCGTGGGTAAAGCTGCCGTCCGCCCGCCGGCAAGAGAGGAGGGCGTCCCGCGGGGGTTTGACGTTTTTCAGAAA
>CAMOVW010000124.1 GCA_946627725.1 uncultured Clostridia bacterium | reverse complement strand
GGTAGGCTGCTCAGAGGCAAGACTCATGGCGCGCATGGTAATGGCGGAGCACATGTCGATCTCGCAGGAGGCCGCAATGCCGCGGTCGTTCAATTCACTGAGCAAAACACAGGGACAGATGCGCAGCACCTGCTCCATCTCGTTCCAGCAGCGAAGCGCAATGGCATCCAGATGATACGCCTCGATGTAGCCGTCGATGGCCACGGAGACCTTGGCAAGGGTATTCTTGTTCTTTTCGGGCACCAGAGAAAAGTCGGTATACATCTCCAGGTATTCTTTCTTGGCCTTCACCTTGGGGTCGTCGTCGCTCATGTTCTGCACTTTGAAAAACAGCTCGCTCAAATCAAAGCTTTCAACATTGATGCCGTGCTTCTGCATGGCGATCTCATCAAAGCGGGTGGTCTTGAAAGCGGTCGTGCGGGCGCCGATACAGCCGAGATTGAAACGCTTCATGCCGTTCACAACGCGGCAGATGGCTGCAAAGTCCCGCAGGTTTTCCTGAAAAATCGGGCTGAGCGGATGCACAACGTGGGGTTTGAGGACGGTAAAAGGCACCTCGTACTGTGTGAACACGTCCGTAACAGAAAACTTGCCGCAAAAAGCATCGCGCCGGTGCTGGAAATCCATCTTGCCGATCTCGTCGGGGTAGGCCTGCATCAGAATCGGCACGCCCGCATCCTGCAGAGCGGTGATGGCGCCGTTTTCATCGGCGAAGATGGGCATGGAAAAGATCACACCGTCATATTCGCCCTCGTGTGATTTGAGCCATTTGGCGTACAGCAGGCCCTCGTCGCGGGTCTCAATGCCGCCGTAGCGGGTGAGAGACGCGTCCATTGCAATATAGTCGTAGCCGGCGTCTGTGACGGCCTTGATCATGTCGTCCCGCGCGCCGTAGATCAGTTCTCCGGGCATAAAGCCGCGGTTGCAGAATGCCAGCGCAAAAGTCATTTTTTTTGCCATTTTTATTTCTCCTTCGAAAAATCGATTTTCACCGTATTGGTAACAGATCCCCATGCCTTGAGGATCGGCAGTGTGCCGTTTTTCCGTTCGTCGTGACGCCCCATGATGTAGCAGTTCGTGGGTTCCAGACCGAGCACGTAGTCCCCGCTTGCCATACTGCGCCACTGGGACAGGATCGGCAGCGTCTCGCCCGACCAGGAGATCGTCATCTTCACGCCGAGCTCCGGGTTTTCAAGTGTTGCCCGGAAATCTTTTTTCATCTTTTGGAAGAAGACCCGCTCTTCCTCACTGTCAACCGGTACGCTGAATTCGCATTCTTTGCCCAAGCCGGTTTTCGCAAACGCCGTGCGGGGAATCGTTTCCCGTTCTTCCGGCAGTACAAGCTTCGCCTTTTCGCTCAGCAGCGGATAGCCGAAGTTGCAGTGATAGATCTGCATGATCTCCTCATCCCGGGGCGTTTGATTTGTAACGGTGTCTTCCACCGTGACCGAAGCGCCGAAGGCGGGGATGCGGATGCTGCGCTTTACTTCCAGGCAATGCCCGAACAGCGCCGTCTCGCGGATCGTTCCTTTGACGATCACTTCATTGTTCACAATCTCCGCACAGACCTGCCCGGCCTGTAAGCTGTGATATCGCCCGTGCAGAGGATGCCACTCGCCGCCGTCCCTGTTTGCCGGACCGACAGAACGCAGGCCGCAGGTATAGAGCAGCCCGCCCGGGAAGGTATTGACGAATTCGTTTTCAAAAGGAGAAATGTGCGCCGGACCGTCATAGCCGTTTTTGCTCATCCAGCTCATGTTGATCCCATTGAAACGGCATTGACCGATATCCAGCCCCGCGTCGGGCAGAATATCCAGTTCAAGCCCGCCGGCGGAACGGACCTCAATGATTTCCGTGCCGCCGCCTTTGCCGCCCAGCAGCCGCACGCGCCGCAGGGTGACCAGCTGATCGGCGGTTCCGATATATCCTTTTTTGATAAGCTCCGTCATCGTTTTTTCCTCATTTTTTCATTTTTCAATGGTATTATATAAAAAAACCGCCGAAAAATATATAGAATATTGTTCGAATTACTTTGATTTTGTTCGGAGCTGTGGTAAAATATCATTGTCCGTTTTTATGCAAAAACCACAAGGAGGCGTCCGGATGATCTCTGCTTTTGATATTGAAAAACTGCGTGAACTTCTGAAAGACTTCTATGAGATCAGTAAAATCAGAATCACGGTATTTGACGAAAACCTGAACGAACTTGTTTCTTATCCAACGCAGGTTGCGCCGTATTGCGCCGTGATTCGCGGTTGTATGAAAGGGCTTGATGCCTGTCTGCGCTGTGACCGACAGGCCTGCAAAACAGCTTCGGAGAAGCACAGCACACATATCTATCGCTGCCACGCGGGACTCACAGAAGCCGTGACGCCGCTTTACGTCGGAGATGTGCTGGCGGGCTATCTGCTGTTCGGTCATGTTTTCGGTTATGAGACGCATGCGGAGGGATTGGCGGCGATTTTAAGGTATACGCAGGATTTGCCGCTCAACCGAAACATGCTCCGCGAAGCGGTGAATGATGCCGTCCCGATCCCGGAAAACTACGTCCGCGCGGCGGCGCATATTCTTCATGCCGTGGCGTCCTATCTGATCCTCGAACGCATGGCGACGCTGCGTGAGGATCTGCTCGAAGCGAGATTAGACGCTTTCATATCGACACATTTCACGGAACAGCTCAACGCGGTCCGACTCTCACAGGCACTCGGGATCGGAAAGACGCAGCTGTATGAGCTGTCGCGCAGGCTTTACAGCAGAGGAACGGCGGCGCGCGTGCGGGAGCTTCGCATGGAAAAAGCAAAAGAGCTGCTTTCTTCTCAGAAGCAGCTCCCGTTGGCGGAGATCGCCGAACAATGCGGATATCCCGATTATAATTATTTCTTTACCGTTTTTCGGCGGGAAGTCGGCTGCACGCCCGGAGAATGGCGTAAACGCAATATCTGAAATACCATCAATGAAAAAGCACAGCCGCGGACCGCTCTTTTGCAGGATAAAAAGCACGCCCCCGAGAGAACGTGCTTTCGCTTTATTCGGAATATGATCTTCTTATCTAAATAGAACGAATAATTTCAAGTGGTTTTGAGAAGAACATTTCACTTTGCAATATAATCACAAATCAATTCAACGCACTTTTTTACACCCACAGAACTATCAATCAAAAGGTCGTAGTTGTGTGCATCGCCCCAATGCTGACCGGAGATGCTGTTATAATAAGCAGCTCTTGCTTCGTCGGAACGACGTACATTCTTTTGCGCTTCTTCTGCGGTATCGCCGTAGATTTCCATTACACGCTGTACCTTGTAATCCTCCGGTGCGTAAATGAAAAGGCGCACAACATTTTCGTAATCACGCAGAACATAATCCGCAGCTCTGCCAACAATAACACAGCTTCCGTTATCTGCAATCTTGCGAATAATCTTATCCTGCGCCAACACTGCTTGCTGAACCACGTCGGTGCTTAAATATAAGCTACGGAGCATTTCGGGAGAGTTCTTGTTGATGTCAGAAATAAACTCCTCTGCCAAACCGCTTTCCTGTGCGGCAAGGGCGGTCATTTCCTTGTAATAGAAAGGAATACCGACCTTTTCAGCAACAAGCTTACCAATCTGCTTACCCGAAGAACCGTGTTCTCGGGCAATGGTAACAACAACACCGGGCTTGGAGGACTTCAATGCAACGGCTTCTGTGCTTTCAGCACGGTCTGCCTTGAGCGTTTTCATAAATGTAATGGTCAAGGCGGTTGCTACAATCATTGCAAGGAAGTCTGCAGAGGGTGCTGCATACAAGATGGCTTCAACGCCGCCGAAAACTGCGGGATAAATAATAATCAACGGAATGAAGCAAACAATATCACGAATCATCGAAGCGATTACGGCACGAATAGGCTTACCTACCGCCTGGAAGAAGATAGAGGTCATCTTGATGATACAAGTGAAGGTAACGAGGCAGAGGAAAATACGGAAGCATTTTTCTCCGAACACCCAATAATCTTCGGGGTTGGGAATGTTGGTAGGCTGACCGAACATACCGACAACGGCACGAGGTGCAAGCTCAAACAATGCTGTGGAAGCAAGACCGATTACAACGGTGCAAAGCAATATTTTTCTGTAAAGCTCTTTTACTCTGTCGTATTTCTTTGCGCCCATATTATAGCTGATAATGGGCTGACAACCGAGAACAATACCAACCACAAGGTTAATAACAACGGTAAACACCTTGCTTTCGATACCGATAATAGCAATCGGAATATCCACGCCGTACTGGGACATTGCACCATATTTTGCAAGCAGAATGTTACAGGCAAGAGAAATGATAACAATGGTCATCTGCGTAATGAAGGAAGATGCACCAAGCTGCAGAGCACCGCTGAAAGCTTTGAAATTGGGAATGAAGCTCTTTACGGTCAGCTTGAAGGTTTTGGTGCGGAAGAAGTACACAAGAGTAATGACGAAGGAAACGGTCTGACCGATTACGGTTGCAAGAGCCGCACCAGTCATTCCCCACTTGAAACCAAAGATAAAGACGGGGTCGAGGATGATGTTGGTAAGCGCACCTACAACCATAGAAGCCATCGACCAAGCAGGGCTACCATCGGCACGTACAACTGCATTCATCATATTGGAGAGCATATACAGCGGGAAGAATGCAAGAATCCAATTAAAGTATTCTACAGCATATCCGATGCTGTTCTCGGATGCACCGAATAAGGTGAGCAGTTGTGTCTTAAGAGGATAGAAAATCGCCATCAGAATCAGGGCAGAAATCAAAGTAATTGTGATGCCGGTACCGATTGCATTCGTGGCATTCTTCGTGTCCTTCTTACCCTGACAGATATTCAGATAAGCGGCACAGCCGTCACCAAAGCACCAAGCGAACGCCTGTGCGATGATGAAGATCGGGAATACAACGCCCGTTGCGGCATTACCGAGTGCGGAAAGTTCGCTGTTGCCAATAAAGATTTGGTCAACGATGTTGTAGAGTGCACTGACGAGAAGCGAAAGCACACAGGGGATGGAGAATTTTAGCATCAGTTTGGAAATTTTCTCTTCTCCTAAGAATTTTTGCGTTTGTTCGTGTTCCATAGGAAACCTCCGGTAAAAATATTTTGGGAGTCTTTATCGGAGAAAAGCTACCTGAAAACTACGCCGAAAGCGCAAAAAAATAACAGTGCGTGGAATCGTCGTGATTCTACGCACTGTGGCTGTTCGACTTGAATATTATAACACAAGTTAAGAAAAACTGCAATGAAGAAAAATCGAAAAAATTCAAACTTTTTGCGTGATTTTTTCAAAAAAATATGCTATAATTATATCGTAGCATAGCTACCAAGAGAGTGATTTCAGCAGGAATTTCGGTGGCAGCCGATATTTCAACTGTTCAAGTTTCGCTCGAACACCTCTCTGCATTATAGGTCAACTAATTCTGCCGTAATGTAGTGTACCAAAAAGGAGGTGTTACTGTGAAGCGTGTTAAAGCAGCTTGTATTCTTCAGACCTTAGTTTTCGCTCAAAAGGAAGAAATGGGTTACAGCAAGGAACGTGCGTTGAAAATCAACCACGAGGAAATCGAGCATTATAAATCTATGCTTGAGCGTGCCCGTACTCGTTACCAAATCATTGACGAAACTGAGCAAGAAGATGGCTCTATTGTTGTTCACGTAAGAAAACAGTACAACGATAAGGCTGATGTAAGCGAATACTTCAATTAAGGCAAGAAAGTCGCTTGAGTTTTTCAAGCGACTTTTCTTCAACAAACAAATCCTTTAACAGAACAGGTGATAATTATGGACTTCAAACAAGGTGATTTCGTTAGTTATGGAACTCACGGTGCTTGCAAAATCATATATATTGGTGATGTTGAAATCAATCGTGAAATGCGTGAATATTACGTTCTGGAACCTTGTAACAGCACATCTTCAAAATACTATGTTCCCAAGAACAATGCCTCAGCGGTTGCAAGAATCAAAAAATTATTATCTCCATCACAGCTTGAAGAACTTTTATCTGCTGTTGTTGGTAAAGATGATAATTGGATCGAGAATGAACCTTTGAGGAAAGAACGATACAAAGAGTTGTTATCATCCGGTAACAGCGAAGATATAATTTGTATGATACGTACCCTGCACCACCGCAGAAAGGAACTGCTTTCTTTAGGGAAAAAGTTTCATATGTGTGATGAGAATTTTATAAAAACAGCAGAACAACTGATTTCTTCTGAGGTTGCACAGATTCTAAATATTCCACAAGAAAAAGTAGGAGAATACATTAGGAGCAAGTTGGCTAACTAATCGTTTAATAAAAAATATGGCAGATATGTATAGTGTTGATATGGCACGAGCTAAAATCAAAATGTTGTTTGAGCGACATCCAACAGTTCACGTCAATGTAAATTTAACACATCCCAAGCTGAACTTGCAAAACGTAGAAATAAAGATTGTCGGTGCATATCCCCACATTTTTCAAATTGAAGAATATACTGAGGGTAAGCCTAAAAGACATACGTTACAATATACTGATGTAGCTCTAAACCATATTGAAATAATTGAATTAAAACAGCGTTAAGAGGGTGGTTCACTTAAACTGCCCTCTTGGTTTTGGAAATAAGTTTTCAATAATAAATTACGGCGGCAGAGAGAAGTTAATCTCCCTGCCGCCGCTAACGTTATGCGAATATTATCTCTGCATTTACAATTTCCGTTACACGATTGCGGATATTGTTCATCCGCCCAACCCATTCCATTTGGTTTTCTGCCTTGAGCTTTTCGGTTACGCCTTCTTTTTCGGCAAGTTGTTTTACCAACCGATAAAACATATCCTCAGCCTGTTTGTTGACATCTGCAAGGTGTCTGTTCAGTTCGCATTTTGTGAGCAGGGTTGTATAAAAGCCTTTACGATTTGCCTTGATATACTGCAAATGCCGTTGTCCCCATATTCCAATAGGCTGATTTTCTTCTTCGGGAAGTGTCAAGCAAGGGATATAATAATCGCCTTGCAACTCGTACCATAAACCGTTGTTTTCGTTATAAATGTATTTTTCCATTGTGTTATCCTCCAAAATAATATATTCGCACATACGTCACAGTTTCCCGATTGCCACACGCTGTTATATCTTGTTATCAGTTTTTCTTTCCCTTGCATTTGCCCTTATAAAGAGCTACACTAAGGATAATATCGTGTGAAATCATATAAAAGGATAAGGTGAGCAGACTGCGAAAAATCCTTTATTTTCAAGGCTTTTAGAGGATTTTATTAAAGCACTATGGGTTTAGATAAACACTTATGAAATCGTAGTTTTCAAATTCCGGTTTATCGAGGTATCCATCATGAAGCAAATCACAAATAAGGAATACGAAGAGTGGCAGAAATACAAAGCGGAGAAAGCGAAGGGCCATGTCCTGCTGCCGGATACCGTCCGGTTCATCTGCGAGGCCAACGGCTTTGACGCAGAAAAGATCGGTCAGCACTTCCTTGAAATCCTCCCGAAGATCTGCCCACCCGAGCAGAAATAACAAAACGCCTCCGACCCGATGTGGTTCAGAGGCGTTGCTGCGTTTATGAGATCAATCCATAACTACGACTATCTTTCCGTCTACACCTTTTTCCTGCGCTTTGATGGCCTGCTTTATGTCTGAAAAATGAAAGGATGCTCCTATAAAAGGCGTAATGTTGTGTTTGTCGATAAAAGCAAAAATCCTGTCTATCGTTGCCTGCGTAGGATAGTTCGAGAAGAATCCGGTGAGATAGCATCCGTTTGGGATTTCCTTGATCGGATCAAATCCGTTCAAGTAATATTCTCCGCCCAAAATCCCGGTATTGCAAACGATTCCTCCGTGGTAAAGATGGCTGAGAGAATTTCTGATGGTCTTCGGACCGATCAGCTCTAATATCTTGTTTGCATATAATCCTTCCGGAAGTTTGTTTTCAGGATCGAAGACGGCTTCACCACCGAGATCGGTGATCAGGTGCATTTTTTCTCTTTTGTGCGTTGTGCCGTAAACCTTGCATCCGAGCGCAGCCGCGATCTGCATGGCGGCATAGCCCAGCGCGGAGGTGGCGCCTCTGACAAGAAGGATATCGGACGGCTGCACATTCAGACATTCAAACAAGGAGCCCCACGCCGTGAAAAAAGTTTCCGGGATCGCCGCAAGGTGTTCTGCGTCAAGATTTGAAGAAATGTGAAACAGCTTCTGCACAGGCAGAATGGCGTATTCTTCATAGGAACCGTTAAAATTCCTTCCGAGTCCGCCCATCAGAGAACAGACCAGATCCCCTTTCGCAAAACCGTCGTCAAGGGAGTCCTCAACAATGCCCACGCATTCAATGCCCGGTACGATCGGCTTTTTGATATAATCCGCACGAATTTCATTGACGCGAAGGACAAGCTCCGAGTGATTCATGCCAAAGGCCAATATCTTTATCTGGCCTTAGCATTCTGTTTTCCGTGTAGTTTTAAGCATGATCTGTATCAGACAAAGATAAGATCATGATGAACAATCTCACGTGCTAAAGCGCTGATTCGGTTCATTTCCTGTACCCAGTACATCTGGTCCTCTGCTTTCAGTCTTTCGGTTACGCCATCCCGCGCTGCTATTTCTTTTACGAGCCGGGCAAACATATCCTCCGCCTGTGCGTTGACCTCCGCGAGGTAGGCATTCAACTTGCCGGAGAGAAAAAGATCGAGATACAGCGATTTTTTGTGTTGCCGAATAAAGCGCAAATGCCTCCTGCCCCATACTCCGATATCGTATTGCTCTTCCGGCTCGTTATCAATGGTTTCCGGCGTCAGCACACCGTTTTTCATGATCCTGCCGGTTGGGTAATAATATTCGCCCTTCAGCTCATACTCCCAGCCGGTTCGTTCGTCGATCTTATATTTTTTCATATTAAACCCTCCGTTTCTTTGGCGCTTTCATTCTACCAAAGAAGCGGAGGCAAGTCGAATGTGCGGATTACAGTTTTTCGGTCAGGCCGCGGTACGGGGTATCCGTATTCACGAAGGTATCGTACGTGAACGCGGCGCCGAGCCGAAAGCCGACAATGAAGCTGTCCAGTTCCGTGATCGTATCCAGCTCACCCTGCGCGTCAAGGATTTTGTTGAGCAAACCGCGCTGTTCATCGTGCAGAGCGTTTTCTATTTCCGGTAAGTGATCCGTAATGTAAATTCTCAGCTTGTCCGCGCGGCTGCCGGGCTTCACCGCCCGCGCTTGGGGATCAACGTTGCCGAAGAAAAGGTGTTCAAGGAAATTCACTTCTTCCCGCCTCCCTTCAGGGGCTTTGTCGGGAGCTTTGCTTTCAGCATGTTCTTATAATG
>CAMOVW010000123.1 GCA_946627725.1 uncultured Clostridia bacterium | reverse complement strand
TCGGAATGCTGACCTTCAACGCTCTGTGCGCTGCCGACAGCGTTATCATTCCCACCCAGCCGGAATTTTTATCGGCAAAGGGTTTGGAACAGCTCATCGGAACGATTGGCAGAATTAAAAATAGAATGAAGATGTGTTGAATTTATGATGTGATTTATTATAGCATTCTTTCAAACTATATACAAAAGCCCGTTACGGATCAACCGTTTTTCAGTAGAAAGGGTTTTCCGTATGCTGAGGTAAAACGGTTGCCGTCCTGCTCAACGCAATAATCATTCTGATACAGAAAAACAGAGAAACGGGCTCCCCGTATACGAACGTCGCGCAGCGACATTTCCTTTGCGGGAGGCGCAGCCGGTGCGACGCGGATTTGGCCGCTTAAGGAAACAGATATGCCGAAGAGGCCGAAAATAAACATCTCCGCGCCTGCTGCGGCGCCGATGGTTGCCTGCAAGGGTGTGTTTTCACGGTATTCCATGGCGTTGGCCACAAAGGAATCGCCCCAATATGGCGTCCGTTCACCCCACCATAACACGCGGGCAAGCAGATCATTGGCCTTTTCGGTTTCGCCGATCCGGTAAAGCTGCTCCAAAATGACCGGAACAAAAAGCGAACAGATACCGCCGCCTCCGTTGTCAATATCAATCTGGTCGTAAGCGGGATCGAGCTTGCTCATACTGTGCAGCCCGAAATCGGAAAGAAATTCCGTATCATTCAGATGGGACAGCAGACCTGCCCTTACTTCATCATCAAGCACGGGCGAATCCAGAACTTTAAACATTTGCACGGTATACCGGTAATCCTTTTCCTGGCCCGGTTCTCCCACAAAGGCGAACCATTGTCGCTCTTCGTCCCATAACCGTTCCTTTACGGCGCGGTATACTTCGTTGGCCTTCTTGCGCAGATCGTCGCCGTTCTGCCCCGCCAGCTCCAGGAGCGCAGCCGCGCGATAGTAGGTCAGACACCGCCGCAGATTCAAATCCGGCATCACCCCATGATAGGGATATCCTTTTTTCAGTTCCAAATGGTCCTCGCCTTTTTCGCCGTAATCGATCAGCGCTGCGGGATCGGCCGGATTTTCCCCGAACCGGGCGTTAAAAACTGCGTGTTCCAATATCGTTTTGCCCGCCACGGTTTCAAAAAGGAAATCGATATCCCCTGTCAGCACAAGGCAGTAGTAGATCATATACACGATCTTTTCCTGATTGATCTGATACCAAGGCCCCGCGCCGCTGCCGTCCAATGGCGTAACGGCATAGTGCGCGGAAAGATCGATCCGCAAGAAAGAGCGGATCGCTTCTTTCAGGCTTTCCGGTTCAGTAAGCGCCAGCAGCTTTGCCGCCCCCGCAAAATCCCAAAGATAGGAACACATACATCCGCCCGTTGTTCCGCCGGTGCTGTAATAAGGCAGCGAAAGCAGCGACGGATTTTCCCAGCGATTGGTAAGCAGTACAGCCAATGATCTGTAATAGAACTGTGTATAGCGTTCATCCGCGCAGCCAAACGCCGGAAGCGTGTTTTTCAGTTGTGTTTCCCTGCCCACGACCCAGCGGACGGCAGCGTCTATCAAAGCCGGATATTGATTGCGGACTGCTTCGGCTTCCTTCCGGATAAGATCCGCATCCCCCAAATGAAAAGAAAAATACAGGGTACGCGCTTCGCCCGCCGCCAAACACAGCCTTGTTTGCAGGATATTGGCCTGTTGGAACAACCGGAACGCCGGATCACAAGTCAATGCCATCGCGGCGCCGTCGTCGCCCGCCAGATATACGATCCCGTTCCCATTCGTCTCCGCCTGAACGCTTGCTCCCGCTGCCGGAGGCATGGCAAAGGTCCATTGGCTTGTTTTTGTCGAGCTGCCTGTGAACCACAGCTCTGCAGGGCAGGAAAGTGAACTGTCACTGTTGTTTTTTAATGTGAGCGCCAGAACCACGCACTGCTGTGCAGGCGGAACGGCAAAGAAAGCCTCTGCGGCAAGCGATCCTTGCACCCCTTCTTCCCAAAGAAGATTCGTCCGCCATTGCCAGCGCGTTGTTTTCATCGTTTCACCGTTCAGCTTTATTTTTGCCAAAAAGCCGGTGGCGGAATACGGCGGCGTTTGAAGGGTATTCACCGTCCCAAGGGTATCATATGGCGTCAGCGCGGAAATACGTGCGCCTGAAATACCGAGATCCTTTGGTTTCAGAATCTCTCGTCCTGAACAAAAAGCAAATTGAGACCCGACAAATAACTCTCGGAACATTGAAACCATCCTTTCTTGAGAGGGAAGAAACATAATTTCAAGAATAAAGTTTTATTATAATCATACAGTAACATGGGATAAAATACAAGAAAAATGTTGTGTTGCGTCAGATATTAAGTGTTGTGTTACGTCAGATATTAAGTAACGATCAAGTAACTTTGGGAAGTAACTGTAATCATCAATCCGGCAGCATACGGTCTTGTTTTTCTTTCCTTTTCACAGAGTTGATGTATATTTAATACATTATTAAAACAAAAGACCTGAATTTGGATAGAATGGAAAGGATTCTTGCCGCGACCAATAGTTAATCAGAAACATACAAAGGGCTATCTTGCAAATTCCATACCGGGATTTGAAGAAGCCCTTATTTTTTACCGAGGCATTTATCCTACTAACTGTTTTAGAGAAAAGAAAAGTTGAAATCGTAATCCGAACATGATGTCAGAATAATGATACTATTTCAAAAGCGTGACGTTATTGCAACAACCAATCCGGCGAACACGGTATTACTTATTGCAATAGGCGGTGATAGCATTGTTGATATATTCGGCTGTACCGGCGCCGTACATATCGATATTTTGTTTGAATCGGTCGTCAGAGACGTATATCTGCCCCAAACCTTCAAGGATTTGAGTTGTGCAGTTGTAATAATGCTCTGAGATGTAGTTTTGCAGACTTTCCACCAGTGACTGTGCCTCTGTGGATTCGGCTGTGTCGCCGTTTTTCATGCATATTGCGAACGCTTCCATTATTCTGTTGATTCCGTCGGCGGAGTCGTTCCATTCCTTTTCGGAGTAGTCTTTAACTTTCTCCTCAAACTGTTTGTAGGCGTCCGTGCGGCCCCATTTGGCTTTTGTCTCAAGTTTGATTCTTTCAAATTCGCTGTTGTCAAAAGCAGGCATAACATTTTCTCCTTTCACAGCGCCGTCAATGGCAGCAATCAATCGCTCCGGCCGCTCCTTTTTGAGCATGAGCAACGTCTGCTGCTTTTTTAACGCTGCTGTATGATCAGTAATAGAATTATTCAACTGCCGTGTCTGTGTCCCGGCCTTCTCCGTTTCCTGCTGCGCCCTCAACAGCTGCCCTGATCGAGCGCATTTCAAGAAGCTCGGCATAGATCTTCTCTTTCTTTTCGCCCGTATATCGGTCAAACTGATAAGAGATTGCGGCGAGGAAGTTTCCGATAACGCCGCAGAGGACGAACATCGTAAATATGCCTTTGAGCGTCCTTTCGCTCTGAACGGGCTTTATCTCTTTCCCGGTACTGTCTTTGTAATTTGGGAGGAAGCCGACCCTTGCGAAAACGACGTTATAAATATTCGTTCTAATGATGTTGAAAACATTCCCGAGCATGCTTTGCGCCGCGGTGATGAAGCCCTCGGCGTGGATCGGTTTTCCGAAGCGTTTTTCGGCGTACCACTCCATGTAGTCCGTCGAGTCTCCTACAACGACCTTCTTCGACGCGACAATGGCATTGTTCGGCATTCCGGCAAGGCCGATGAGAAGGCCGATAAGAAGCCGTCTTTTGTGCATCTTTTCTGAGCTGAAGCCGAAGCCGAGAAGGCCCATTACGGCATAGAAGACGCCCGTATAGGCAAATCCTCCGGAGAGCACCGTTCGGGCCGAAAAGTGGCTTCCGATGAACGGAACGGCAAGAAGGCCGATGTATGAAAGCGTACCGCTGACGGCGTCCATGCCCGCCTTCAGCTTGTAATCGGAAAGAACGTTTTCATAGATATACGGAAGAAGGCGGTAAGAAAGCTGACGGATCTGCTCAAAGAACGTTGCGATCTCCGTTACAAGGAACGTTCTGTTGTGAAGGACGGAAACGATCGTCTCTCTGTCCCAGCTGAGTTTCTGTTTATCCGGCCGCGCCTGAACGCGGATCTTTTCGTTAAGGGTGAAGTAAGGCGCAAACATCAGTATTACGCCGAGCACGCTGAAAGCAACCGCTGAGAAAAAATAGAAATTCTGCTGCTTTGCCGCATCCTTTGTGCTTCCGACAAGGATCGGGATAAGCCATCCGGGGAGCATCGAGCCGAGGCTTTGTGCGAGCGTTCCTACGGTATAGAAATTCTTCCTGTCTTTGGCGTTGTTCGTCATTCGCAGGCTGAGCGTGTTAAGTGAAGCGTCATAAAAAGCGTCGGCGATTCCGAAAACCAACTGAAAGACGAGCATCCAGATAAAGTTTTTGAAAGGATCCTGCGTCGGGACGAAAAAGAGCAGAACGGAAGCAAACGCAAAGGGGAGAGGCGTTGCGCCGGTGAGGATTTTTGTCGGCGTCTTTTTCCCCGGCGCTGCGGGAGTGTCAAGAATATAACCGCTGATCGGCGCCTGCGCAAGGCCGATAGCGAGCGCGATATTGCTGTAGATCGTGATGTGATTCGGCTTTATCTTCATGAACTCACGGTAGAATTTGTCGGCAAAGGTTCCGTTCATATCCTGCCCCATGCAGTTTCCGAAAATTCCGCCGCAATAGCCGAGCTGCTCCTTAAGAGTGAAACTCGGATTCGGTGCAAATAGCTTTTCTTTCAGGCTTCTGAGCTTTGTCACTTGTTTTCTCCTTTCAGATTTTTATATCATTTCCCCGTTTTTTATCATAGCAAATAGATTATCATTTTTCAAGCGCTTGCGCGTTTTTCCCGCCGGTTTTATACGGCGCCGCCCCCGGGGCGGCGCGGGAAAACAGCGCTCCTTCACCGAACCGGTCCCGGATCGTCTATAAACAGCAACAAAAAATGAATTCTGAGCATAATAAAGGCTCTCGACCGTAAAAAGTCGGGAGCTTTTTTGATCCCTGATCTTGAGGAAGCATCCGGGGCATATATGACTATGGCGGGTAATACCGCAGGGAACACGCAAAAATATACGGAATCCGGCGAACGCGGGATTACCGATTGCAATAGGCGGCGATGGCATGATTGATATATTCGGCTGTACCTGCGCCGTATCTGTCGATATTTTGTTTGAATCGGTCGTCAGAGACGTATATCTGCCCCAAACCTTGAAGGATTTGCGTTGTACAGTTGTAAAAATGCTCTGAGATGTAGGTTTGCAGACGTTCCGCCAAAGTCTGCGCTTCGGCGGATCCGGGGGCGTTCCCGTTTTTCATACATCTTGCGAACGCTTCCATGATTCTGTCGATCCCGTCGGCGGAGTTGTTCCAATCCTCTTCGGAGAAGCCTTTTACTCTCTCCTCATACTGTCTATAGGCGTCCGTATGTCCCCATTTGGCTTTTGTCTCGGTTTTGATTCTTTCAAATTCGCTGTTATCAAAAGCAGGCATAATGTTTTCTCCTTTCACAGCGCCGTCAATGGCGACAATCAATCGCTCCAGCCGCTCCTTTTTGAGCCTGAGCAACGTCTGCTGCTTTTTTAACGCCGCCGTATGATCATAATTTGGAGACGATAAGATCTCTTTGATGTTCTTCAGGGAAAAATCGAGTTCACGGTAAAAGAGAATCTCCTGCATACAAAGAACGGAGGTTTCATCGTAATAACGGTATCCGGTTGCCTTGTCAACAAAAGCCGGTTTGAGCAACCCTATTTCATCATAGTAATGCAGCGTGCGCACGCTGACGCCCGCGAAATCGGCAAATTCCTTGATCTGCATTTTCAAGCTTATCACCTCACATAAAGGAGTATATACTATGACGCAGCGTTAAAGTCAAGCGTTTTTTACGCAATCACCAAACCGTTGCCGGATCGCTTTTTTACTGCCTTTTTTCCGGGGACCGATCGTTCTTTTTATCTTGTGTTTTTTTTGGATTTGATGTATAGTAGATACATAAAAAAACAGACGTTTACGGAGTTGACGAAATGAAAAAGCTTGTTTCACTGATGATTGCAGCGATTATGCTGGTAATGTTCGTGTTCCCGGCGTTTGCCGCGGAGGGCGCGGCCGGAAAACTCAGATTTGACGAAGACGGTACTTTTACGATCCTGCATCTTACGGACTGGCACACGGCGTACCCCATGCCCGCCGTGCAGAAGCAGTTTGCGGTGGAGGCGATCGCCGAGGCAAAGCCCGATCTGATCGTGCTCGGCGGCGATATGTCGGAGGCGTCAAAAGAGGATTATCCGGCAGCCGTAAAGGAGATCTGCGATCTGATGGCGGACGCCCGGACGCCGTTTGCGATCACCTTCGGGAACCACGACTACCTGCACGGTATTGCCATCGACGATCTGTTTGCGCTTTACAAAACGTACGGCGGGGAATACTGTGTGAGCGTGGATGACGACCCCGCGCTGTTTGGGTGCGGCACCTGCAGCCTGCCCGTATATGCATACGACGGCAGCCGCGTGGCGTATAACGTATATTGCTTCGATTCCGGCTGCGAGGTGATCACGGATTACGCGGCGCTGAAAAACGATCCGTCTTTGCTGCCCGAAGCGCGTTCGGCGGGTGCGCTGGTTTCAAATTATGACGCGGTGCATCCGGATCAGATCGCCTGGTACCGGGCCAAAGCGGAGGCGCTCAAGGAAGAAAACGGCGGAGAATACGTTCCGTCCATCGTATTTCAGCATATTATCGTGCAGGAGATTTTCGGTGCGTTTTGGGACGAGGCAAAAGAAACCGACACCAAGGGCCTGGTGCAGTTTGACGAAACGACCTATAAAATGACGCCGATACCGAAGCTTTCACGCATAAAGGACGGCTACGTTATGGAGCGTCCCTGCCCCGGTTATTATAACTACGGGCAGCTGGACGCAATGAAAGAGCACGGCGACGTAAGAGCCATTGTGTGCGGGCACGATCACTCCAACAGCTTTACAGTTGAGATCGACGGTGTGGATATCGTCAACACCCCGAGCGTAAAGCCGCACTCCCTTTTCAAAAAGCTCAACTGGGGCGGGAGGATCATCACGCTGCACGAGGACGGCGCTTATGAGAGCAGTGTGCTTACGGGATACGCGCTTGCGCAGAAAAACGGTTCGGGTATCATCGAGTCCGGCGGCATTTCGCGCTTTGAGATCCTGCTTACAAAGCTCTGGAAAGCGATCGCGGACGTTTCGCTCCGCTTCTGGAAGCTCGTGAAATAAATAAAAGAGAAAATATAGATCGGCAAAGGAGTTTTTGAAATGGCAGCGTTTTTTGCAAGAATCAAAGCGTTTTTCGCGATGATCGTCGCGTTTTTCACCGGTCTTTTCGGCGGCGGAACTGCGACGCCCGAGCAGCCCCCGGCGGTGGTGCCGGACGAAGCGGCGATCATCGCCGCGGCCACGGACGAGGTGTATTTTGCGCAGTATTTCAAGCCGGTTCTGCGGTTTGTTGCGGCGAGCGACGTTCACATAGCCGATTCCGGCTCCGGTAAAGAAGAAACACGGCTCGCGCAGCTTTACGATACCGCCTACGCTTATGCCGCGTCGCAGGCTTACGATAAGCTCGACGGCGTTTTCTTCGCGGGCGATATTTCCGACAGAGGCACCTCGTCGTCGCTGGATACGTTTTTCCGCATCGTAAACGAAAACAACCGCGCGGGCACGCTTTCGAGAGCGATATTGGGGAACCATGAGTTCTTTACCGACCCCGCGAACACGGTTTCGCGCTTTCTGGCTTCGAGCGGGTACGACGCTGCCGATTGCGATCTTGTGCTCGGCGGTTATCACTTTATTCTGATGTGCCCCGATAATAACGGGAGCGGCTTTTCGGCTGAAAAGCAGGCGTGGCTTAACGGACGCCTTGCCGCCGCCGCAGCCGAGGATCCCACGGGGACGAAGCCCGTATTCGTGTTCCAGCACCACCACGTGAAAAATACCGTTTACGGCTCCGAGGCGTGGGGTGTGAACGACCTGAGAGCCGTGCTCGACCGGTATCCGCAGGTGGTGGATATTTCAGGCCATTCGCATTATCCCGTAAACGACCCGCGCTCGATCTGGCAGGGTACGTTTACCGCCCTCGGCGACGGAACGCTCTCTTATTACGAGATGGGCATTGCGGGCGTCAAGGATGGCAGCGTGTTCCCCAGCGACGATCTCGGCAGCTACGCCTCCAAAAGAACCCAACGCGACGCCGCGCAGTATCTCATTGTGGAGGTCAGCAAGGAAAACACCCTGCGCATCAGGGGCTACGATATTCTTTCCCGCGGCGTGGTTTGCGAGTATCAGATTCGCTCGGTGGGCGATCCTGCCAAGTTCCGATTCACCGACGCCAGAAAAGACGCGGGCGCGGCGCCGTATTTTGCCGCGACTGACGCGATCACCGCAACCGCCGTGCAGAGCGACGCGGCGTATTTGAGTATTCCGCAGGCAGGCTGCGCCGATCAGGTGCAGCACTACCGCTTTGAGGCTTACGACGCCGTCGGTACCCTTGCCGCAAAGTCTTACAGCCTTTCCGACCTCTTCTATTTCCCCGCGCCCGACGCGATCTGCGGCAAGCTGACCGGACTCGCGCCCGATACCGATTATACGGTGAAATGCTTCGCGGTGAGCTGTTGGGAAAAGGAATCTGCCCCGCTGACCCTGCAGATCCATACGCCTGCCGACGCGGCGGCAACGCCGGGCTGCTACGATTCGCCCGTTACGCCGGACGTGTTTTCGTTCATAGTGCAGCCGGACGGCACGGCTTACGACGGCGTGAGCGGCGCGCTGCTGCCCTTACAGGGGTACCCGAACGTGAAGGCGGATGAAAAAACGGGACGTACCGCCGCCGTCTTTACGGGCTGGAACAGCTACCGCTTTAACGGCTTTGAAGCAAGGTACGACGATATCAAGGACGGCGTGAGCTTTGAGTTTTACGGCACGCTGGACGCGCTCTGCGCGAAGGACGGCAAGCAGTACGTGAACCCCTTCTCCAACCAGGGCAACGGCGGCTGCGGTTTTGAATGCAGCGCGGCGGGCAATATGCAGTTCTGGGTTTCGGTGAACGGCAGTTACGTTCACCCCGGCGCGCAGGTGCGCGCGGGTGTTCCCGTTCACGTTGTGGGCACGTTTGACGGGGCGCAGGTGCGCGTATATATCAACGGCGAGCTGAAGGCGAGCCAACCCGCCGCGGGCGAGATCACCTTCCCCGCCAACGCTTCCACGCGGTACCTCTGCATCGGCGGCGACAGCGGCACGAACGGCGCAACCGAAGCTGCGATGACAGGCAGCCTCGTTGCCGCGAACGTCTACGCGAGAGCCCTCTCTTCGGAAGAGGTCGCCCTGCTTTACGCGCAATACCGGTAAACGGTAAGCCCGTGACTTATCCGTTTGATTGTGTTCCGGAAAATCAAATGCTTTCCTGCTTCGCTTGTGTATATCCCATAGGCTTTTACAACCGGTTAAGTCTAAAACAATA
>CAMOVW010000122.1 GCA_946627725.1 uncultured Clostridia bacterium | reverse complement strand
CCGCCACGTGCTGCCGCCGTCCCAGAAGCCGGGTACGGTGTAAAGGCGGCCGTTGCCCCAAAGCTGCATATCCAGTGTTACGTCGTTAAAAGGATCCGCATAGCTTTTTTCGCTCTCAAAGCGCAGCTCCAATGCTCTCCAGCTTTCGGCGGAAAGCGTATCGTCGGCCGCGCCGGTGAACAGGGGGCTTGCGCTCTTTTTCCAGACGGGGGCGCGCTCGCCGGCCTTTTTGATGCGTGATTCATCTGTAAATGTGATCGTTTTCAGAATGCGGCCGAAAACGCTGCCCAGCATGCCGCCCAGCTTTTCCATGGCGATCACCGCGGTGTTCGGCGCGGCCGTGCCGTTTACGGCTGCGGCGGAAACGTTGGGCGATACCGCGCAAAACAGCATTACAACGGCAAGAACAAGTGTAAGTTTTCGTTTCATAAATGATCCTCCTGTGTATGGATTAACGGTTCTTTTCGATCAGCAGCGCCATATCCGTGGCGGCGGGGCGCGTACCGGCAAACCATGTGCCGAGGGCGGAAGCCCTGAAAGTGCCCTCTGCGATATATTCGCCCGAAATGGGGTCGAACCACCGGTAAGCGTATTCCGCAAAGGGCGTAAGGCTGCCCACCGTGCCGGTGAGAACGCCGCCGTTATTCTTCGTGTTTGCCGTTTCGCCCACCGAGGGATCGGTGAAGGAATAGAAGTATACCACGGCTTTATCGTTTGCTTTGCTGCTTGCGCAATAGGCGTATACATTGGAGGCGGGTACAAAATAAGACCAGTTGTTGAAGCGGGGGATCAGATCCTGCCAGCCCGCGTCTTCCAGAAAACGGCGCATATAGCCCACCTGATAAGAAGAGGCGTATTCCATGGCGTCCTGCCAGTGCATCGTCACCTTTTCTTCTTCGGTAACGGTATCTACGCCGTCGTTGGAATCGGGTTCGGGATTGAAGTGTTCGGTATAATACCAAGTGCCCTGTCCGCCCCAGCCGTAACCGTAAAGGCCGTTCAGATAAGCGGCCCAGCCCTGTACCCGGGCGCCGAAATCCTTGGTCCAGTAATAGCAGTAGCGGCCCTCGTAATTCACAACGGGCTTGCCCTGCCCGTTATACCAGTAATCTTTGGATGAAACAAAGTCGTCCCGCTTGGTTAGGTTCGGGCTCCACTGCGCGGCGTACATGGTGTGCGCAGGCACATTGCGGAAGGCGGAGGGGTAGCCGTTGAGGTAATAGATCATTCTGAGTTCGCCGGTGCCCTCGCCGTTGCCGTAGGCCACCGTGTTGCCGGTGCTCTCCTGATGGGCGGTTACGGGCTGGCAGTACGGGTCGTATTTCGCAACGTATTCCGCCGCAAGCTTATAGGGCTGGTTCAGGGCGGACCATTCCTGTTTGTTGTATTCCGCGTTATAAAAGTCGTTGTCCACTTCCTGCCCAAGCGTCCAGATGACGGGATACGCCCCGAAACGGGCCACCCAGTATCTCGAAAGGGCTTCCAAATATACTTTCGCCTCCGCCGAGAGATCGTAAGAGGTCGTCTTTTTATGCAGCACGTAGCCGGTGAGCAGCGTATCGGAATAGCCGCCGTGTTTTTTGATCAGCTCGTTCATCAACGGGGGAAAGAAAAACTCCGCGTTTGCGTGTACAAGGCCGTTTTCGGCAATAACGGCGTAACGCTCGTCCAGCATATGCAGCCCGGTAATGTCAGCGTCGGTCACGCCGTCCGTAAGATCGTAATCGGGGGTGAAATCGCCGTTGGGTTCGCTCTGCCATACGGTAAAGCCCTGCGCAGCCCGCTTGGCGCTGACCTCGGAAACCGCGTTCAGCGGTTCGTTGCCGAAATTCCAGTGGGTATCGCCCAGATAGAAGAACGGCGTGCCGTCTTCGTAGGTCAGGTATTTTTCGCCGTAGCGGGTGGTTACAAAGCCGTGCCGGTAGATCTCAAGTTCGCCGGTGTAGGGGGCGCAGTTCACGGTTGCGGTTCTGCCGTGCAGCGCGGCGTTTGAGGGATCCGAGCATACGGTAAGGCATTGCCACGTTCCCGCGGCGGGGCACACGAACCTGATCCGCCACGTGCTGCCGCCGTCCCAGAAGCCGGGTACCGTATAAAGGCGGCCGTTGCCGTAAAGCTGCAGATCCAGCGTTACGTCCGAAAACGGGTCGGCATAGCTTTTTTCGCTTTCATATACAAGCTCAACGGCGCGCCACGTTTCCGCCGTAAGGGTTTGTTCCGCCGCGCCGGTAAAAAGCGCGGCGCTGCTTTTTTGCCCTGCCGCATCACGGGGGGCGGCTTTTGCGATGCGCGATTCATCCGAAAACGAAACCGTTTTCAGTATCCGCCCCAGCGCGCTGCCCAGCATGCCGCCCAGCTTCTCCATGCTGATCACGGCGGCGTTCGGCGCGTTTGCTTCGTTCTCTGCTGCTGCGAGCGCCTGCGGCGCCAGCGCGCCGAACAGCAATACGGCGCAGAGAATCAGTGAGATCGTTCGTTTCATAGGTTGCCTCCTCACAGATCGTTCATTTTTTGAAATGGATCACAAGCGCAAGATCCGTATCTTTCGGGCGGCGGCCGATGCTCCACGTCCCTTTTTCGGAAGCCGTAAAGGCGCCGTCCTGTATAAATTCCCCGTTGATCGGGTCAAACCAGCGGTATTCGTATGCGGCGCAGGGGCGCAGCCTTCCAACCGTGCCCGTGGCGAAGCCGCCGCCGGGGGATGTGTTCGTCTGTTCCGCCACGGAGGGATCCGTAAAGGAATAGAAATACAACACGATTTCGGTATTGTTCCGGTTCCCCGCGCAGCAGATGTAAACGTCCTTCTCAGGTTTGAAATACGCGGGGTTATCAAAACGCGGCAGCAGATCGTACCACCGTACCGCCTCAAAAAAGCGGCGCATATAGCCCATCTGATATCCGCTGGGGTATTCCATCGCATCCCGCCATGTTGCAGCGGTCTTATCTGCGGAGGTTACGGTATCAACGCCGTCAAAGGTATCCCTGTTTTCGTCGTAGGTGTTCCCGTAGCTCCATGTATCCTGCGCGCCCCAGCCGTACCCGAACATACCGCTGAGGTAAGAATACCACCCCTGCATGCGTGCGCCGAAGTTTTTCGTCCACAGGTAACAGTAGCGGCCCTCATAGTTGATCACGGGCTTGCCCTGCCCGTTGTGCCAGAAATCCCGCTCCGCTTCGCGGTCGCTACGTTTGTTCAGCGGCGGGCTGAACTGGGCGGCGTAGAACGTGTGCGCCGGCACGTTGCGGAACGCGGAGGGCAGGGTGTTCACATATACCCGCCGCTTTTCTCCGGTTCCCGCGCCGTTGCCGTAGGCGCATACCAGCGCGGCGTTTTCCTGATGGGCGGTAAGGGGATGGCGGTAAGCGTCGTATTTTGCGATAAAAGCAGCCACCGTTTTATAGGGATTGTTTACCGCGTTCCATTTTCGGCCCGAGGCGTCGTTCCAGTAAAAAACGTCGTCCACTTCCTGCCCCAGCGTCCACAGAACGGGAAAAGCGCCGTACCGCGCCACCCAATAGCGTGAGAGCTTTTCAAGGTATTCCTCCGCCTGCGGGGAAAGCTTCGGGGCGTAAACGTGCGTTTCGCCTATGTCGCCCTCCTTCGTTTCGTTTGACCAGCCGCCGTGGTTCTCGATCAGCGCTTCCATGGAAGAGGGAAACATGAACTGTGCGTTGGCGTGGGTAAGGCCCGCCGCGGCTATGATCCTGAATTTTTCGTCGTAATCCCGCAGGCCCGGTATGTCCGCCTCCGTAACGCCCTTCGCAAGGTCAAACTTTGCGCCGATGGGCTCGCTTTGCCATACGGTAAACCCCTGCGAAACCCGCTTGCCGCAGATTGTGCGCACCATATCCGCGGTTTCATCCCCAAGGCTCCAGTGGGTATCGCCCAGATAAAAGAAAGGCGCGCCGTCGTCATAGGTGAAATACCGTTTCTTATACCGTGTGGTAACAAAGCCTCTGCGGTAGATCTCTTTATCGCCGGCGTAGGCGGCGCAAACCGCTTCGCCGGTCCGTCCGTGCAGATCCGTATTCTCCGGGTCGGAGCAAACGGTGCACAGCTGCCATACGCCGGCCTTCGGGCATACGAACCGCGCCCGCCAGAGATTGCCGCCGTCCCAGAAACAGGGGACCGTATACGTTCCGCCTTCGCCCGAAAGAATGAGATCGAGCGCAATATCCGAAAAGGGATCGGCGTATTGTTTCCGGCTTTCAAAAACAAGCTCTGTCATCCGCCATGTTTCGCACGCCGTATGCAGGCGCGGCGCCGGTTTTGCGGCGTTCTGTTTATGGATATGGATAGGATCTTTTTTCATGTGAAAGGCCCTCGTGCGCGTATAACATAATATCGCGTTTGAATCCTTTTCATCTTAACATCAGATGTCCAACAAATGTCCAACAAAAATGTAACAAACAGGGTGCGTTTTGTTTAATATAACAAAAAATATACGCATTGACAGTGTTCTTTCTTTATGCTAACATTTTAAATAAAGAAAGGAAGGTTATTTCTATGCAGATCAATCCGTCCGGAAGCGGCATTCTTCTTCTGCCTTTGGCGCTGCAGCTTGCGGGGCTGACGTTTGCGGTCATTGTTGATCCGTACATCGGAAGAAAGCATAAATCCGTAATGCTGATCATCGCTGCGCTTGGCTGCAGCCTGATCGCGCAGAATATGGTGGATTATCATCTGGGGGTGAGCGCGGTAAACGTGCTGCTGAGAACGCTGGTGTGCATCTTCGGCTACAGCGTTCGGCCGGTGATACTGGTGCTGTTTTTTTATATTGTGGGCAAACGGAGATCTTACCTGTGGGCGTGGATCCTTGTGGCGTTTAACGCCGCGGTCCATTTCACAGCGCTGTTTTCATCGATCTGTTTCCACATCGACGAAAACAACCATTATATCCGCGGCCCGCTGGGCTTCTGCTGCCATATCGTGAGCGCGGTGCTTCTGATCTATCTCGGGTACCTTTCCGTAAAGGAATATAACCGCGTGCGCAAGTGGGAGGCGCTTTTTCCCATCAGCAACGTGCTGATGATCATCGCGGCGGTGGTGCTGGATACGTTCTTTGTATTTGAAAACGTGCTTGTGAGTTATACCACGGTGGCCACCGTAAGCTCCTGCGTCTTCTTTTATATCTGGCTGCACCTGCAGTTTGTGCGGGAGCACGAGCAGGCCCTGAAAGAGGAACAGCGCATACAGATCATGATGAGCCAGATCCGGCCCCATTTTCTGTATAATACGCTTTCCACCATACAGGCGCTGTGCAAAACGGATCCCGATAAGGCGTTTGAAACCACCGAAAAATTCGGCGCTTATCTGCGGCAGAATATCGATTCCCTCGGGGAACCGAAGCTGATCCCCATTCAGAAAGAGCTGGACCATGTGCGTATCTACGCCGAGATCGAGGCCATACGTTTTCCGTACGTGCGGGTGGAATACGATACCCCTGATCTGGATTTCCGTATCCCTGCGCTCACGGTGCAGCCGCTGGTCGAAAACGCGGTAAGGCACGGCGTTCGCATCCGCAGCGAGGGGATCATCACCGTGCGCACCCGCCGTACGAAAGAGGGGCACGAGATCACGGTGCAGGATAACGGCAGAGGCTTTGACGCGGGCGCCGCCGAAACCGACGACGGTACCCATATCGGGCTGCGCAACGTGCGCGAACGGGTAGAGCAGATGTGCGGCGGAAACCTTACGGTGGAGAGTGTGATCGACCGCGGCACAACGGTGGTTATCCGCATTCCGTTTCAGTGATATTTGCCTGAAATTCTGAGAAAAAATCGCCGGTTTTCGGCAAAAAATAAAAAAACTGCGGAAAAATCCGGTTGTTTTTGTGCTGTTTTGTTGGACATTTGTTGGACAACGCGTGTTATCCTATAATGTGAGTTATTGGAGTGATGTTTATATATGCAGATCCTTTGCGTGGATGATGAGGTGCTGATCCTGGAACTTACCGTTTCCATGTGCAGGGAGTTGCCGCAAAAGCCGCAGGTGCATGGGGCGCAAACCGCCCGGGAGGCCCTCGGCTGGCTGCAGGAAAACAATACCGATATTGTGATCCTTGATATCAACATGCCGGAAATGGACGGCATTACGCTGGCGGCGAAAATGAAAGAGCTGCGGCCGGATCTTGCCGTGATCTTTCTTACCGGTTATTCCGAATACGCGGTGGACGCCTTCGCGCTGCACGCCTCGGGGTATCTTCTGAAACCGGTGAACGCCAAACGGCTGGCGGCCGAAATCGAATACGCCATGCGCGGCAGAAGCGCTCCGGCAAATACCGCCCATGTTAAGGTGCGCACCTTCGGCGAATTTGACGTGTTTGTAGACGGAAACCCCGTGGTGTTCAGCCGCGCAAGGGCAAAGGAGCTGCTTGCGTATCTGATCGACCGCCAGGGTGGCTACGTTACAAGAGCAAATCTGTTTGCCGCGCTGTGGGAAGACGGCCTTTACGACCGCTCCATGCAAAAGCAGCTTGACGTTGTGATCCGATCTCTGCGCACCACGCTGGAGGAAAACGGCGTGGGGGATATCATTGAGATACATAAAGGATCTCTGCGCGCCGTGCCTGAGAAAATGGATTGCGACCTTTACCGTTTTTTTAAGGGCGATATCCGTGCGGTGGACGCATACCGCGGCGAGTATATGAACGCCTATTCATGGGCGAGCCTTACCGAAAGCTATATGGACAGAATCGACAAAAACAATATAAAAAGGAGTTCATCAAAATGAAAAAAGCAATCAAGATCCTTATCCCCGTGGCATGCTTCCTTGTGATCGTCGGCATTATCGGCGGGTATGTATTGTATCAGTTTACCTATCATCCCAGCAAATGGTTGGTCCCCGGCGACGACGCCGTGGCCGACGCTCCGTTTGAGGACGTGCTGAAAGGCCTCGATATGATGGATAACACCTGGGAGACCGCCGTGCCCCAAACCGCGATACACGATCTGATCACGGCCCATTTCGCTTCTCCGCTTCCCGAGGGCAAAACCGAAAAGAAGGCCATCGTGATCGGCTACGACGGCTGCCGCGTGGATCTGTTCCAGCTGCTTGCCACGTCCAAAAAGAGCGCCGTGAATACGCTGCTTGCAGACGGCGGCCACGCAGTGTTCTCATATGCCGGCGGCGTGAATTATCCCGCGGAGAATATTCAGGCCACCTCCACCGCCCCCGGCTGGTGCAGTATGCTTACCGGCGTGCTTTCGGACGTGCACCATATCACGGATAATAATCAGGTGAAAGAGGTTGAGCCCAAAACCCTGCTGATCTCTCTTGTGGAAGAGGGCATTGTGGACGACAGCGCTTTCTACGTATCATGGGACGGTCACTTCAGCCATAAAAGAGCCACCTATTATGCCGAAAAGCAGTATGTGAAGAGCCAGGGCTTGGACGCCACCTACCGCCGCGCGTTCTTTGATCCCGGTACGAAGCTGAATATCATTTCAGATCTGAAGAAAAAGGATTGCACCGATTTCATCTTCTCCACGTTGGAGTATACGGATCATGAGGGCCATAATTCCGGTTTCACCCCCACAAATCCCAAATACGTGAGCGCGTTCCGCAATGCGGAAGCCACCGGCGTTGATATCATAGATACCATCAAAGCGAGAAGCACCTACGATACCGAAGACTGGCTCATCCTGATCACTACGGATCACGGCGGTCAGGGCGGCGGCCACGGCGGCCCCTCCATTGAAGAGCGCATCACCTTTATCGTATCCAATAAGGATATTCTTTCCAACACAAAATAAACAGCAAACGTCCCTCGGGAGAAAGGAAGAAGATCTATGAGTTTTCATGAGTTGTACCAATGGTTTATCGGCATTATTTTCGGGCTTACCGCGGTGCTGAACGTGATTTTGCCCTTCGGCGGCTGGCAGCGGCTGCAGGGCACGGTTACCGATACGCTTCCCGTTACGCCCGCGGATTTTGTTCCCGCGATACGCCTTGTTGTTTTTACGGATTCCCACAACCAGAACCAGCATATCGCGGACGCGGTTGATACCGCTTACGCCCTTTATGATAACGACGCCGTTTATCCCGGCGTGGACGGTTTCTTCGGCCTCGGCGATTTTTCCAGCGTGGGCGGCGAAGGGGATTATATCAGGTACGCAGACACCCTGAAAGAGCACGTTCGTCCCGAAACCGTGTGCGTCAACATCCACGGCAACCATGAATTCAAAAACGATAATTACAGGGAGTATTTCCTGAACAGCTTTGGATACGATCCCAACACCGTAACCGAGATCAACGGCTTTTCCTGTATCGCCTTCTCCGGTGAGCGCGGGAAAACGGAATGGACCTTTACTTCTGACAGCCTGAAATGGCTCTCCGGCGCAATCGAAGACGCCGAGAAAACCGCCGGCGGCAAAGCCGTTTTCGTGTTCAACCATCCCCATCCCTGGGGCACGGTATACGGCTCCACCGTGTGGGGAGATCCGCAGCTCAACGTGGTGCTGAACGGGCATACGAATATCGTGGATTTTTCCGGCCATTCCCACTTCCCGATGAACGACCCCAGAAGCATCAATCAAACCACCTATACCGCTTTCGGCTGCGGCGCCATGGCCACGTTTGAAACGGATAAGGATTACCTTCCCGGGCAGCATCCGGACGGCTACGACCCCGCCGCGCAGATGACGATCGTGGAGGCGGATAACGACGGCAGCGTGCGCATCCTCGGCTACGATCTGCTTTCGGATACCTATATCTGTGAATACTATATCGACAATGTGAACGATAAGGATTCGTTCCCGTATACGTACAAGAATATGTACGCTCACGATACAAAGCCGGAATTCCCCGAGAATGCCTCCGCCGCTGCATATAAAAACGAGAACGGCGAATGGGTGATCTCTTTTGACGAAGCCGCAGCCGCCCCCGGGTATATCGTTCACGAGTACCGCGTAACGATCCTGAACGACAAGGGCGTGATCATTTATACCGAGAATTTCGTAGACGACTATTTCGTGTTTGACGACGATACCACCGCCGATTTCCGCATCGGCGCCGATACGCTTCAGGCAGGCAAAAACTATACGCTTCTGGTGCGAGCGGAGAGCGCATATCACAAATATTCCTGTACGGTGAAACTGCCTTTCACCGCGCAGGGTTGAGAAATATAAAAAGGAGACCGATGATGAACCAGATCTTTAACGCAAGCTGGATCAAATCCAAAGTAAACCATAAATATACCGCCACCGATTTCATCCGTGATTTTTCCGTGGATAAAAAGGTGGAGAGCGCAGAGCTTTCCGTTACCGCCCACGGCTGCTTTATCGCGTATGTGAACGGCAAGCGGGTAGGGGAGGATATCCTCTCCCCGGGCTGGACCACCTACCAGAAGCGGCTGCAGTATCTCACGTACGACGTTACCGCGCTGCTGAAGAAGGGCAAAAACGACCTTACCGTGGGCGTGGGCCGCGGTTGGTTCTTCCATCAGCAGAAAGAGCTGGAGGCAAAGGGGCTGAAAGGCGATCAGGCGGCTCTGATCGCGGCGCTTACCCTGCGCTATGCGGACGGTTCCCATGAAACCATCCTTACCGACGGCCTCTGGCGCACCCGCAAAAACAATGTGGTATTCAACGATATCTACGACGGCGAAACGCGTGATCTTTCTGTACGCAAGGGCGCGGCCGCACCCGCCGTGGTATTCAATTATCCCAAAGAGATCCTGATCCCGGCCGAGGGAGAGCCCATCCGCGAGCAGG